>CAYYZI010000217.1:0-5468 GCA_964475675.1 uncultured Geminicoccaceae bacterium | reverse complement strand
GTGGTGCTGCGCATGGTGCACGCCTGCGGCCTGCCGGAGATCGCCCGCGACATCGCCTGGCAGGACGATCCCGTGGGCGCGGCCCGCCGGGCCCTCGCTGCCGGCGCCCCGATCCTCTGCGACACGGTGATGACCGAAGCGGGCATCCTGAAGGACCGGCTGCCGCCGGGCAGCCGCACCATCTGCACACTGCACGAGGAGGCCGTCCCCGGCCTCGCCGAGCGCCTCGCCACGACCCGTTCGGCGGCCGCGGTAGAACTGTGGCGACCCCGGCTCGAAGGGGCGGTGGTGGCCATCGGCAACGCGCCGACGGCACTGTTCCATCTCCTGGAAAGCCTCGGCGAATGGCGCCTTCGGCCGGCGGCGATCTTCGCCTTCCCCCTGGGTTTCGTGGGGGCGGTGGAAAGCAAGCGGGCACTGGCGGCGAGGGTCGATCCGCCGTTTCTGACCCTCCACGGCCGTTTCGGCGGTTCGGCGCTGGCCGCCGCTGCGATCAACGCCGTGCTGCTGGGCGACGAGCCATGAGCGACATGTGCTGGATCTCGGTGGTCGGCATCGGTGAAGACGGGCTCGCGGGGCTCGGCGAAGAAGCCCGCGCGCGCATCGCGGAGGCGCAGATCCTGGCCGGTGGCCGTCGCCATCTGGCGCTGGTGCCGGCTTCCGAGGCCGCGCGCATTCCCTGGGCGTCGCCGTTCGAGGATTCGGTGCGCGCACTCGCCGAACATCGCGGCAGAAAGGTGGTGGTGCTGGCCTCGGGCGATCCCTCCTGGTTCGGGGTGGCCAAGGTGGTGCTGCGCCATTTCCCGCCCGAGGAAGTACGCATTCTCCCCCATGTCTCCGCCTTCCAGCTCGCCGCCGCGCGTCTCGGCTGGCCGATCGAGGAGGTCGGAACGGTGAGCCTGCACAACCGGCCGGCCACGCGTCTGCTGCGCGAACTCGCGCCGGGACGTCGCCTGCTGATCCTCACTTCCGGACCGCACATGCCGGCGACCATCGCCGATCTGGTCGCCCGGCACGGTTACGGCGGGGCCCGGGTCACCGTCTTCGGGCATCTCGGCGGGCCGCGCGAGACCGTCTGGAGCGGGGCCACCGGCGAGGTCTCCGGCCAGCGCTTTCCCATCCTCAACCTGGTCGCCCTCGCCCTTCCCCGCGCGCTCGAGGCCACCGAAGAAGCCGCGGTGCTGGATCTCGACGATGATGCCTTCGAGCACGACGGCAACATCACCAAGGCCGAATACCGGGCGGCGGCCATCGCCCGCCTCGGCCCCGGCCCCGGCCGGCTGCTCTGGGACGTGGGCGCCGGCAGCGGGGCAATGGCCATCACCTGGATCTTTCGCTGCGGCAGCGGTGCTGCAACGGCCATCGAAAAGCGGGCGGACCGCGCCACCCGCATCCGCCGCAACGCGGCCCGGCTGGGCACCCCCGAACTGCGCCTGATCGAGGGGGAGGCGCCGGAGGCGCTGCCGGCAGAGGAGACACCGGACGCCGTTTTCCTGGGCGGCGGGCTGACGACGCCGGATCTCCTGCGCATCTGCTACGAACGTCTGGCGCCGGGCGGCCGGCTGGTCGCGCATGCGGTGACCATGGGCGGCGAGCAGATCCTGTACCAGTTCCACCAGGAGGTCGGAGGCAGCCTCCAGCGGCTCGCCCTGAGCCGCGCCGAGAGCCGCGGCGATCATCTGATGTGGCGACCGCTGGCGCCGGTGACGCAATACGCGGTCACCAAACGATGACCGGCGAACTGGTCGGCATTGGTGTCGGCCCCGGCGACCCCGAGCTCTTGACCCTGAAGGCGGCACGCCTTCTGCGTGAAATGGAGGTGATTGCCACCATCGCCAGCGATGCCGGGGAGCCGGTGGCGGAGCGGATCGTCGCCCCGCACCTGCCGGCGAGCACGCGACGGCTCGCCTTCCGGGCACCCATGCACGGCGACGCATCGAACCTTGCCCACTTCTACGACGAGGCCGCCGAGACCATCGCCGGGGAACTCGGGCGCGAGCGGCGGGTCGGTGTTCCCTGTCTCGGCGACCCCCTTTTCTACGGTTCCTTCGCCCGGCTCATGGAGCGGCTGGCGCCACGCTTTCCCTGTTCGGTGGTGCCCGGGGTGACCGCCGTCCAGGCCGCCTCGGCAGCGCTTCGCCTGCCTCTGGCGGCAGGGCGCGACAGCGTGATCGTGCTGCCGGCCATGCTGCCCGAGGCCGTGCTCGCGGAGCGGCTCGCCCATGCCGAGACCGCGGTGATCCTCAAGCTCGGCCGCCATCTGCCGCGGCTTCGCCGGCTGCTGGCCGGCTTCGGGCGGGATTTCGAGGGCTGGATCGCCAGCGCCCTGGGCACGGCCGAGGAAAGGCTGGCCCCGCTCGAAGGCTGGGAGGAGCGGGAGGCGCCCTACATGTCGCTCCTGATCCTCCGCCGCCGATCGACGACGGCGCCATGACCGGCCCCGCCGTCATTCTCCTGGCGGCCAGACAGCGCCCTTTGGCCCAGCGCCTCGC
The DNA here is from genome assembly GCA_964475675.1 of uncultured Geminicoccaceae bacterium. Lineage (GTDB taxonomy): Bacteria > Pseudomonadota > Alphaproteobacteria > Geminicoccales > Geminicoccaceae > JALSRW01. Next base: position 2,976 of record CAYYZI010000217.1, on the reverse strand, counting down.
CGCCGCGCTTCCCGGCTGCCGCGTGCATGCCCCGCAGGCGATCGCCCTCGAGGGCGAGACGCCCTACGGAGAGCTGGCGCCCCATCTCCGCAATCTGTTCCGCGAGGGGATCCCGATCCTGGCATTGTGCGCCGCTGCCATTCCCATCCGTATCCTGGCGCCGCTCCTGGAGGAGAAGGAACGCGAACCGCCGGTGCTGGTGGTCGACCCCGCGGGCCGCTTCCTGGTGCCGCTTTTGGGCGGCCATCGCGGTGCCAACCGGCTGGCGAACGCACTGGCGACGGCGATCGGGGCGCAGGCGGTGACGACCACGGCCAGCGATCCGGTGCTGGGTCTCGCCCTCGACGAGCCGCCGCCGGGCTGGAGACTTCGAGGCCACGAGCATCTCAAGGCGTTCACCGCCCGTCTGCTGGACGGCGAATCGGTTCGTCTGCTCGACGAATGCGGTTGCGGCGACTGGCTGGCAGCCGGTTCCCTGCCGCTCGCGGAAGAAGCCGCGAACGAGATCCTGGTGACCTGGCGGGACACGAGCGCGAATGCGCGGCGTCTCGTCTACCGGCCACCCGTGCTCGCCGTCGGGGTGGGGACCGAGCGCAACGTGCCGGCGGATTCGCTGATCCCGCTCGTCGATCGGACCTTGGCCGAGGCCGGGGCGAGCGCCGATGCGGTGGCCTGCATCGCCTCTCTCGACCTCAAGGTGGCCGAGCCGGCGGTGCATGCCTTGGCGGCACATCTCGATGTGCCTGCCCGTTTCCTGGCCCGCGAGGAACTGGAAGCGCGGGCCGGCGATCTGGCCACCCCGTCGGAAGCCGTGCGGCGCGCGGTAGGTGTCGCCGGGGTGGCCGAGGCGGCGGCCCTGGCGGCGGCCGGGCCGGGCAGCCGACTGCTGATGCCCAAGCGGCGCGGCGAGCGCGTCACCTGTGCCCTGGCCCTCGCCCGCCGTCCCATCGACCCTGCATCCGTGGGCCGGGCGCGGGGCTGCCTGCACATCCTCGGGATCGGACCCGGTGGCAGCGCCTGGCGCAGCCGGGAAGTGGAACGGGCTCTGGAAGCGGCCGAGGAGATCGTGGGATACGGGCTCTATCTCGACCTCCTCGGAGCCCTCGCCGAGGGGAAGCGCCTGCATCGTTTCGCTCTCGGCGAGGAAGAGAAGCGCTGCCGGGCCGCCCTCGATCTCGCCGCCTCGGGCCGGAGGGTGGCGCTGGTCTGTTCCGGCGATCCCGGGATCTACGCTCTGGCTACACTGGTCTGTGAACTGCTGGACCGGGAAGGCGCGGCGCGGCCGGAATGGCAGCGGATCGAACTCGCCGTCTGTCCCGGAATCTCGGCGATGCAGGCGGCCGCCGCCCGCATCGGCGCGCCGCTGGGCCACGATTTCTGTGCCGTTTCCCTGTCCGATCTGCTGACGCCTCGGGAGACCATCCTGCGCCGGCTCGAAGCGGCGGCAGCCGGCGATTTCGTGCTCGCCCTGTACAATCCCGTCTCGCGACGAAGGCGCGAACTGCTGGCCGCCGCGCGGGACATCCTGCTGGCGAGCCGCCCGGCGGGAACACCGGTGGTGATCGCCCGCAATCTCGGACGCCAAGGCGAGAGGGTGGATGTCGTCACCCTCGCCGAGCTCGATCCCGACGGTATCGACATGCTCTCGCTGGTGATCGTCGGCAGCAGCCGGACCCGGCAGTTCGGGACCATCGACGGCCGGCCGCTGGTCTATACGCCGAGGGGGTACTGCGGCACATGACGGTGCATTTCATCGGTGCCGGACCGGGCGCCGCCGATCTCATCACCCTGCGCGGGCTGGAACTCGTGCGCCGCTGCCCGGTTGTTCTCTATGCCGGTTCGCTGGTACCCCGCGAGATCCTGGCCGAAGCGCGAAGCGATGCGCGGATCCTCGACACCGCGCCGATGACCCTGGATGCCATCCTCGAAGAGATGATCGCCGCCCACCGGCGGGGCCAGGATGTGGCCCGTCTGCATTCCGGCGATCCTTCGCTCTACGGCGCCATCGCCGAGCAGATGCGCCGGCTGGATGCGGCGGGCATCCCCTGGACCATCACTCCCGGTGTGCCCGCCTTCGCCGCCGCCGCGGCGGCGCTCGGCCGCGAGCTCACCCTTCCGGGTGTGGCCCAGACGGTGATCCTGACCCGCACCTCGGTGCGCGCCTCGCCGATGCCTCCCGGCGAAGATCTGGCGGCCTTCGCGCGCAGTGGAGCCACCCTGGCCATCCATCTCTCCATCAACAACCTGGCGCGCGTGCTGCGCGAGCTCGAACCGGTGCTCGGCGCCGAGGCGCCGATCTTCGTCGTCTATCGTGCGAGCTGGCCCGATCAACGGATCCTCCGCGGCACCATCGCCGACATCCGTGCCAAGGTGAAGGAAGCGGGCATCACCCGCACCGCCCTCATTCTCGTGGGTGGCGCGCTGGCCGCCGAGGGGTTCGAGGACAGTCGTCTCTACGCGCCGGATCATCACCACCTGCTGCGGCCGCGCGAGTAAGCGAGAACCGCCGCGATCGCGGCCTCGGCGCTGGCCACATGGTCGCCCTCGAGGGGCGCCGGCCGGGCGATCATCACCACCGGGAGGCCGAGTTGCCGCGCCGCGACGAGCTTGGGATAGGCACCCTGCCCGCCGCTGTTGCGCACCAGGAGCGCCTCGATCCCGCAACGCTCGAGAAGTGCCCGGTCGCCGGCCACCGTATAGGGCGGACGCCCGGCCACCATCTCGACATTGCCCGGAAGCTCCGAGAGCGGTTCCACCACCCGCAGCAGGAAGTGGCATTCGGGGCATGCCGCGAGCCGCACAACCTCCTGCCGGCCGAGATTGACGAAGACGCGACGGCCGAAGCGCGGGAGCGCGGCCAGGGCCGCGTCGAGATCCGGCATCTCCAGCCATCGGTCGCCTTGCTCCGCCCGCCAGGGCGGGCGTTCGAGGTGCAGGTGGGGAAGTCCGAGACGTCGGCAGGCCTCCCGGGCATGC
>CAYYZI010000216.1:0-5470 GCA_964475675.1 uncultured Geminicoccaceae bacterium | reverse complement strand
AGTTCCATGAGTTCCTCGTCGGAACGGACGAGACGGCGCCTCGCATCCCGTTCGAGGTGGAGAAGATCCACGGGTTTCGGCGGTCGATACCGGTTCGCGAGGTGGCAACGGCGTGCTTCCTGCCGGGAGTATGCCCAACTCACCTGCCGCTCCGGAAATTCCTGCGCGAGTCCGTCGAGCACGGCGATCGCCTGTTCGGTTCCCCTTCCGGCGATTTCCCGGGGTAACCTGTCGCGGAACCAGACGACCTCGTGCTCGGACGACAGTTCGGCACCATAGTGTCCGCCATCTTTCGGAAAGTGCTCCCAGAGAAAGCGGAACAGTTCGGCAAGGGCAATCTCATCGATTCTGGAGAGGCAAGCGGGGCTGCCGGCCAGGCGCACCAGAGCGGCCCTGGCAAACGCGGGTTCTTCGGACATGGCGCGTCGCAGATGTGGGAAACCCGTTTGAGGCTTCCCAGCGACGAGGCCGGCCAGCATGGCGGCACAGCGCCCGAGTTCGTCTCGTCGAGAGCTGGACCCGTCGTCTCGGATCGCTTCTAGCAATCGGTCCGGGCGATGCCGTGCCAGAATGGGGCTCACCTCGAACGTCGTTTCCGGATCGAGATCCCCGTTCGACAGCCGCCGCTGCAGGATCTTCAGGGGTCTATCGTCGTCCAAATCTTCGACCATCCTGAGCAGATGAGCAGGTATGGCCCCGGACGAAGCATGTGTCTCCAGTCTATGGCAAAGCGCGTCGACCAGGGACCTCGGAGCGTGCCGATGGCAGATATCGATCAGAGACTCTTTGCCTTCCTCATGGCCGATATGGTCGATGTGCTCGATGAGCGCAGGCGCCCAACGCGCCCAGACCGCAGGCGAAAGCGTCTCGAACCGAGCTGGCGCGTGGTCGCGCAACCATTGGAACGCCGCGACCGCCGCACAGGGACGCCAGTCCCAGAGATCCGTTCGCCGCCACCAGCCATCGGGTTCGTCGGTCCCCGGATCTGCCCGTTCGAGGTACCGTGCCGCCGCATCGGCTAGGCGCAACCTCAGACTTTCATCGAGGCACGGGAAAGCCGGAAGGTCTTCGAGCCGCATCGTGCCCGATCCGCCCGGCCGAGTGTGGGAAGGAACTACGTCGATCGGCCGCACCGAATACAATAGCCGTACCAGGTGCCACCATCCGTCGGGTTCGTCGGTACTCGCGCGGTCCAGGAGACCGTCGACCACCTGCTGGACCTGCTCACAGCGCCAGGCCTCAGCGGAAGCGTTTGTGGTGTGCTGCTGCAGACGCCGCAGTCGCTCCCAGCTTTCTCGCAAGTACCTTGCTTCCTCGCTGTCGAGCACGATGCCCTCGATCCATGACCCGAGCTCGTCCCGGACCGCCGGCTCGCTCTGGGCCAGCTCGTAGAGTCGTTCGTACACCTCCATCGGCCGACCGGCACGGTGCCACAGGCCGACGATCAGCTTCGCCCACACGCGCTTCCTTTGATCAGAAGTCTCCCGTGCCATTCCATCGATGAGCCAGTCGATGTCCTCGATCTGAAGCAAATAAAGAGACGGGATACTCGCTTCTCCATGGCCTGCCACGCGCCGCTCCACCACCGCTCGGGCGAGCGGTCGGCGCCAGCGAGCGGGGAGCTGCGGCGGATCGTCGGAGCCGGGCGAAGGCTCGCTCCCTTCTGGACCGGGAGGATCCGGCGCCACGGTCAGGCAGTGTTCGAGCGGTAGCAGTCCCGACGGTGCGCATAAAGCCAGAAAGCTCGCGAGAGCCTCCGCGAGGGTTTCGTTCGGCTCCATCCCCAAGGCTCGTTCCCAGAGCTTTCCGGCAAGGTTATCGAACCACGATACGTCATGTCCCGAGGTGGTGAGGCGCTCGATCAGTTTCGTAAAACAAACCATCGCTTCGGCGACTTCGTCGTCGCGAAGCCCGGCAACGAGCTCGTAGTTGACGAACAGCCAGTAGCTGTCGATCAGCTCCCTGCGCTTCGGTGGCGCGAGCGATGCGAAGACCTCTTCAACATCCAGATACTCCGGCCAGAGGTCGCGAAGCGCCCAGCCGCGCAACCTGTCGTCCGGATCACCGTGGACTTTTCCGAGCGCCAGTGCCCGCAGTTTCTTCGACGGCGTCCGGCCGGGCAGCATGGTCAAGGCCCGGAGGGCGCGGATTCGAAGCCCGTAATCTTCGTCGTCGCGCTCGACCACGGTTAGGAGATCACGTCGAAGATCCTCAAGGCGGCACGCTGCAGCGATGTCAATGGCGACGCGGCGGGCGAGACGGTTACCCCGTTCGCCCCGTACCCAGGGTGCGAGTTGTGTGGCCAGCGCTGGATGAAGCAGGCGGGAGTACGCCGGCTCCATTGCCCGTTCCGGGAAGACATCCAGACGATCGAGAGCACCGAGGAGCGCATCGACGATTTTCGCACGCTGTGATTTATCCAGAACATGTACGCTTTGAAGTAGAATTAGCGGCTCATGATTACATATCCAGTTGAAGATCTCCTGATCGAGAATAGCCACCCACGCTGCGACGCCCGACAGCTGCGGTGGTAGCGCTTTACCGTGCGGCGTCTTGATGCTGAGAAGCTGCTGCCCCTGTTTCGCCGACAGACGCAATGTCCACCGAGCGGCAAGATATTCGGCGAAGGTACGATGCAGAAAAGTGAATCGCGAACTGCTCAGCCCCCGAAATAGCCCTGTTCCTAGGACTTCGCGAATGTGGGATTCCGTCACCCGAAAGCCTAACGGAAGTTCTCCTTCCACGCCATCGACCAGGTCCGTAACGGCAACAACACCATCCTTGGCAGGCTGTGGATCGCCGTCCACGATGACCGGCCGCTCGCAGAAGACCGTACAGACGGCCATCCGTTTCGCGACGACAAATCTCAGTTCCGAATCAAGAAGATTTTTGGAATAACGCTCTTTCCACGTTTCATTGGTCTCGCCGAGCAATCTCTCACATGCCAGTTTGTAGAGATCTTCAGCGCGTTCCGGCAACTTTCCCTTTCTGTATTCTTCGAGAAGCATGTCGAGGGTGAGTGGGGTAGCTGCCAGGGATGTGAGATTGGAAGTCCCGAGTGCTTCGAGAAATTCCTCGGGATCGAGGCCTCGTTCCTGGGCTTTCGCTTCGACGTCATGGCGCGTCAGCGGCGCCAGCTGCCACACCTCGACGTGGCCCGGGCCATACAGTTCTTCGAGTTTTTTCTTGCCGCTGGCCGGCCATTCGGCCACGCGACAGACGATCCGGATGGCCGGCCCGTCATTCGGCACGCTCCGCTTTCGGAGGATACGGATCAGCGAATCGAGAATCGTCGACGAGCGAAGTCGCGCTTCGTCGAGGCTGTCGAAGAAGATCTCGGTGACCCGATCGGAGAGGATCTTGTTGATCTCGTATTCCAGCTCCTCCCGATCCCCGATCGTGGCGAGGTCGATGAGCGCCGCCTTCCCGTTCGAGGTGGAAACACGGGATTGCACCTCGGTGCTCTTGCCCAGACCAGGCTCACCGAGCAGGACCGCACAACGGATTTCACGAAGCTGATCCAGGCGCCTTCCCGTCCACCACTCGGGAGCCTCGCTCGCGGTGTCGGCGAGCAGACCGTCTTCGTCGAGCGGAATATCGACGTCGGCGGGGAACCACCATCTCGAAACTGCCATGCCCTACCGGCTCTCTCGAGCAACCATCCGATATGTGACCACGACGATTCAGGAAGTCAATCATGAATTCCATCAAGAATGGGACGATATGCCTGCAAGATATGTCTTTTAACTCTGAAATTTGATGTGAGGGATTCGAATTGGATCCGAAGGGAAGGCGGCAGGTATCGAAAGGATCGCGGAATTTCGGGGAGTCGTCCGTACCGCGGGCTCGTGACGGCCGCGGCCCGTGACCCGTGCGCACCGTGTGCTCGATCGAGGGCGCGGGGTCCCGTGCCGGTGATCGCCCACGACCCGCGTGGCCCTGGTCTCACCTCCGGTCGTCTCCGGAGGACGCGGTGCGGCATCGGGCGCCTGGCACGCCGCGCCGTCGGGATTCCGACGCCAACGGGACGGGCCGGAACGGTGGGAAACGGCGGGCTGGCGGAGGGAGCGGGATTCGAACCCGCGAGGGGTTGCCCCCTACACGCTCTCCAGGCGTGCGCCTTCGACCACTCGGCCATCCCTCCGGGATCGGCGCAGACATAGGGCCCCCACCGGCAAGGCGCAAGGGATGCGGGCCGGACGCGCACTTGACGCACCCCGTGGCGTATGGGCACCATCCGCTCGCCGCGAGCCGCGACGGCACGATTCCCCATCTCGGCCGTCACCGCGAACCGGCCGGTCGATGTTCGGACAGGGCACATGAACGGTCGTCGCTCACACCGTCGCGTGACGAGAACGGGGATGACCCGGCGGGCCCTGATGGCGGGCTCGCTCCTGGTGGTTACCGGCTGTGCCGGACCGGCCGCCCCCGTCGATCCGCCGTCCGTGCGCCTGGTCGATCTGCGGCCGCAGGCGGTGGGGCTGTTCGAGCAGCGCTTCCTTGCCCGAGTGCGGCTCGAGAACCCGAACCCGGTTCCCCTGCGGGTGCGCGGACTGCGGGTGAGCCTTGAGATCGACGGCCGTCCCTTCGGCGAGGGCAGCCGCGAATTGGACCTCGAGCTGCCGCCGCTCGGCCGGCGGGTGGTGCCGGTCCCGCTGTTCGTGGCCACCGGCTCCCTCGTCCGGGGCGTGCTCGAGGCCCTCCGGCAGGGTGGCTTCCGCTATCGCCTCGAGGGTACGGTGCTGGTCGCCCGCGCCTTCGGCATCAGACGGCTGCCCTTCGTGCACGAGGGCGCACTGCTCGCCCCGCGCGTGGGTCCCCCCTGATCCGGAAAGCCCCCGCCCGAAGGCGGGGGCCCTGGCGGTCACTTGCCGAGATACATCTCGATGCCCGGCGGCTGCACGTCCTCGCCCGGCGTGGCCCCCTCCACCTTGCCGGCGCGGCCGATGATGGTGGTATCCACCGGACAGTCCTTCATGCAGGGCTCCTTCGCAGCCGGCACGTCCGGCCGCGGATCCATGATGAAGCCGTTCCGGTTCGGCATCTCGATCTTGGCGAAATTGGTCTTGTCCAGCCGCTGATCGTACTCGACCAGGTCGTTCAGGTAGAGTACGTAGGCGGCGATCTTGTAGACCTCGTCGGGGCTCAGCGACTTGGGCTCGGGGAAGGGCATCGCCCGGCGGATGTAGTCGTAGAGAGTCGTGGCATAGGGCCAGTAACTGCCGACGGTTTTCTCCGGACGCCCCTCCGGCCACTGGTGGGTGAGCGTGTCGAAACCGCCCGCGAGCACCGGCCAGCGGTCGATGCCCTCACCGAAATCGCCGTGGCAGTACGCACACTTCTCGAGATAGAGCGGTTCGCCCTCCTCCGCCGTGCCGCTGCCGTCGGGCAGACCGACGCCGTCCGGCCGCACGTCCTTGTCCCAGCCGGCGATCTGCTCGGGGGTGGGGACGACACCGAGCCCCAGATC
>CAYYZI010000215.1:0-5484 GCA_964475675.1 uncultured Geminicoccaceae bacterium | reverse complement strand
ATGCGGGTGCGCACGAAGGCCCGATCGGCGCTGCGCACTTGGATCCAGGTGGTGTCGCGGGCCAGCAGCATGACGCCCGACGCTGAAGGATCGCCGAAGGTCCGGCCGTCGCCGGCGGCATCTGCGGGATCGCGCAGTTCGGCCAGCAATGCCGCGGCCGAGCTGCCCTGCCTCGCCGGTGTCTGCGGCCGGGCGGCGGCGCTGGTGCTGACCAGCTTCTGATCGGCCGGCAGTTCGGCGGCGATGGCGCTGGTAATGTCCACGGTCTCCGAGCCGGTGGCGCTGGCGGCCTGCTCGGGCTCGGGCGGGCTGGCGGGCGGCGCCGGCGGCGTCGACACCACGGGAATGACCACTGCCCGCGGCAGCACCGGCGGCGTGTCCTCCGGTGCGGCCAGCCGTTCCAGGGAAGCGAGGGTGGCGTCGGCGGTCCCGCCCGTCGGCGGATTCTGCACGGCGTCGCCCGCCTCCTGCCCGCTTCCGGCGGCTACCGGAAGCGGCACGGGCCCGCCGGCAGTCGGATCCTGGGCCGCGAATTCGGTGACCATCCGGCCGATCTCGCCGGGCAGCGCGGCCAGCCTGTCCAGAGGCAGGCCGCCGGTCTGCCGCACCGCGTACCAGCCGCCCGCGGCGGCACCGATGATCAGCGCCGCGGTCACCAGGGCCACTGCCGTCGGTCGATGCCGCTCGATGATTGGCGCCCGGTATTCGAGCTTGGGTTCGACCGGGGCGGCATCGATCACCGCCTTGATCTGGCGCAGCACTTCCTCGCCCTGGAAGCCCAGATAGTCGGCGTAGGAGCGCAGGAAGCCGAAGGCGTAGGCGCGCCCCGGAAAGACCGCGTAGTCGCCTTCTTCGAGCGCGCAGAGGTAGGACGGTTTCAGCCGCAGGATCTCGGCGATGTCGTAGAGATCCTCGCCGCGCTGCTGGCGCGCTTCCCGCAACTGCTGTCCGACGGCACGAAGATAGTCGACTGAGGTGGCTGGCAAGGCGCTGAGCTCAGCTTTATGGCGAGTGTGCATCGGCGTTTTTAACCCGAGGTTGATTTTTTTACAACCGCTTGAGGCACCCGCTGCATGGATACCAGAGGAAGGCCCGAAGGCCAAAGGATTACGCCTCCGAACCGGCTCGCGAGGCCCGGGAAATCGGCCGGTAGGCACTCTCCGGCAGGACCACCCCGTGATCCTGTGCATAGGCGCGCAGATAGCGCCTGAGGCTGCGCTCGGGACGGAGCAGCAGGCGCAGCAGGAAATCGGCGGTGCGTCCCACATCGAGGCTGCGCAGCATGGCCTTGACGGGGACGATTTCCGAAGGCGCCAGCGAGAGATGGCGCACGCCGATGCCGATCAGGGCCATTGCCTCCAGCGGGCGGCTGGCCATTTCGCCGCAGATCGACAGGCGCACTCCGGCAGCCCGGCATTTCTCCACCAGATCGCGCAGAAAGCGCAGGGCCGCCGGCGACAGCACGTCGTAACGCTCGACCAGCGCCGAATTGCCGCGGTCGCTGGCGAACAGGAACTGCACCAGATCGTTGCTGCCCACCGACAGGAAATCGACCATGCCGAGCAGGGTCTCGAGCTGCCAGTAAAGCGCCGGCACTTCGAACATGGCCCCGACCTCGAGACGGCTCGGCGGCTGCCAGCCGGCGGCCGCGGCGCGGGTCAGCTCGAGATCGAGCAGGTGACGCGCGCGCACGAACTCGTCCACCTCGCTGACCATCGGAAACATCACGTGGAGGGTGCGGCCGCGGGCGGCGAACAGCAGGGCGCGGAGCTGCTCGCGCAGGATGCGCGGCCGGTCCAGGCTCATGCGCAGGCCGCGCCAGCCCATCGCCGGATTGTCCTCGTGGGCGAGCCGCCAGTAGGGGAGCTGCTTGTCGCTGCCGACATCGAGGGTGCGGAACACCACCGGCGCGCCACCGGCGCGGTCCAGCACCCGCGCATAGTAGCTGGCCTGGCTCTGCCAGTCGGGCCAGGAGCGGCGGGCCATGAAGGCGAGCTCGGTACGGAACAGGCCGCAGCCGTCGGCGCCGGTGTTGGCGATCTCGCCGATATCGATCAGGAAGGCGGCATTGATGTTGAGGGAGACCTTGATGCCGTCTCTGGTCACGGCCGGCTGGCCGCGTACCGCTTCGAGCGCCTGGGAGCGGGCGGCCCGGCCCTGCGACACCCGGCGGAAGGATTCCAGCACGTCTTCGCCGGGGCGGACGAAGGCCTGGCCATGATCCCCGTCGAGGGCGATCAGATCGCCGGTCTCGATCTGGGCCATCGCCCCCTCGACCCGGCCGATCATCGGCAGGCCGAAGGCGCGGGCGACGATCGTCACATGGGCGGTGGTCGAGCCTTCCTCGAGGATCACTCCGCGCACCTTTTCGCGATCGTATTCGATCAGTTCGGCGGCGGTCATGTTGCGGGCGACGATGATCGAATCCGGCGGCAGGGCGGCGGCTTCCCGGGCCGGATCGCGTCCCGCCAGATGCAGCAGCAGCCGGTTGGCCAGCTCCTCGAGATCGGTCAGCCGCTCGCGCAGATAGGGGTCGCTGGCATGCCCCAGCCGCAGTCGCGTCTCCTCCTGCACGCGGCGCACCGCCGCCTCGGCGGTGAGACCGGTCTCCACCGCCTCGCGGATCCGTCGCTGCCAGCCCGAGTCGTCGGCGAACATGCGGTAGGCCTCGAGGATCTCGCGATGTTCGCCGAAGCCGGGCTCGGTGCGCTCGAGGGTGGCGTCGAGATTGCGCCGCAGCGCTTCGCTGGCGGCTTCGAGGCGCTCCAGTTCCACGGCCGGATCATCCGCCACGATCTTGATCACCTCGACCCGCGGCTCGTGCAGCCAGGCGCGGCCGATGCCGATTCCGTCGACCAGCCGTACCCCTTCGAGGCGCAGCGATTCGAGCGGCTTGACGCCGACATCGCCGTAGCGGCTGGGATCGACGATGCCGCCCGAGCCCAGCATTTCGGCGAGCACCGAGGCGATGATCTGCAGCGCCTCGACTTCGTCCTCGTCGTAGGAACGGCGGGTGCGGTTCTGCACCACCAGCACCCCGAGGACACGGCCGCTGCGGACGATCGGCACGCCGAGAAAGGAGTGGTAGATTTCTTCGCGGGTCTCGGGCCGGTAGACGAAGTCGGGATGAGCCTGGGCGTCGGAGGTGTTGATGACCTCGCCCTGGGCGGCGATGGTACCGACCAGCCCCTCGCCGACCACCAGCCGGGTGCGATGGACGGCTTCCGGGGCGAGACCGTGGCTGGCGAACAGCTCAAGAATGTCGCCGGCGCGGAGGATGTAGATGGAACAGACATCGGCCACCAGATTGGCGGCGATGATGGTGACGATGCGGTCGAGCCGTTCCTGCGGGCTGACCGGCTCGGCCACCACCTCGACGAGGCGGCGCAGCAGGCGGCGGGCTCCCGAGTGATCGGCGGCGCGCCGGGCCTCGCCCGAGAGCTCGGGGGCGCCCCAGCCGCCCGCGGGCGCGTTCACGCCGGACCGGCCGCCGGCTGGCGGCCCCGCTCGAGGCGTGCCAGAGCCTCTTCGGCCTGTGCCACCAGTTCGCCGAGGATCTCGCGCACCGGGCGGATGGTCCGGACCATGCCGACACTCTGGCCGGCCATCAGCGAACCGCGCTCGACATCGCCGTCGATCACCGCCCGCCGCAGCGAGCCGGCCCAGAAATGCTCGATCGCCAGCGAGGCTTCCTCGTAGGTGATCTCGCCCCGCCGGTAGCGTTCGATCATCTCGAGCTGGGTGCGCACGAACTCGCGGGTGCCGGCATTGGTGATGGCCCGCACCGGAATCACCTTGAACTCGGGATCGATCTGCACGGTGGGCACCGCATCCCGCGCACTGGCCCGGATGAAGGCCTTCTTGAAGGCCGGATGGGCGACCGATTCCTCGGCACAGACGAACATCGTCCCCATCTGCACGCCCGCCGCCCCCATCGCCAGATAGGCGGCGACCGCCTCGCCATGGCCGATGCCGCCGGCGACGAACACCGGCACCTCGCGCATGTGGGGCAGGATCTCCTGGGCCAGCACCGAGGTGGCGACCGGGCCGATATGACCGCCCGCCTCCGAGCCCTCGATGATCAGGGCGTCGGCACCGTTGCGCACCAGCCGTCGGCCGACGGCGAGGCTGGGCACGAAGCAGAGCACCTTGACCCCGCCTTCCTTGAGACGGCGGATGATGGCCGGCGAGGGCAGGCCGCCGGCCAGCACCACATGGCTGACACGGGTGCGGATGCAGATGTCGGCCAGGGCCTCGAGCTCGGGATGCATGATGATCAGATTGACCCCGAAGGGCCTGTCGGTGCGTTCCCGGGTGGCGGCGATCTCGGCCTCCAGCAGATCCGGCCCCATCGAGCCGCAGGCCAGCACCCCGAAACCGCCGGCATTGGAAATCGCCGATACCAGGTTGCGCTCCGAGACCCAGGTCATGGCGCCGCACATGACCGCCAGCTCGGTGCCGAGCAGCGCACGGCCCCGCTGCCACAGCGCTTGCAGACGGTCATGGCGGGGATAGGCGAGCATGGGCGGGGATTCTCTTCTCAACTGTGATCGAGCCCGTAGGCCGAGTGCAGGGCTCTGAGCGCCAGCTCGGTGTATTCCTCGGCGATCAGCACGCTGACCTTGATCTCGGAAGTGGAGATCGCCTGGATGTTGATGCCCCGTTCGGCCAGGGTGCGGAACATGCGATGGGCGATGCCGGCATGGCTGCGCATGCCGACCCCGATGACCGAGATCTTGACGATCTCGTCATCGGCATCGACCCGCTCGAAGCCGACCTGGTCGCGGACCGATTCCAGCACCGCCCGGGCACGTGGCAGATCGGCGCGGCTGACGGTGAAGGTCATGTTGGTATGGACCCCGTCGCGCGACACGCTCTGCACGATCATGTCGACATTGATGTTGGCCTCGGCCAGCGGGCCGAACAGCGCCGCCGCGACACCCGGCCGGTCCATCACCCGCACCACGGACACCTTGGCCTCGTCCCGGGTGTAGGCGATACCGCTCACGATCTGCGTTTCCACGATTTCATCCTCGTCAACCACCAGTGTGCCTGGCTTGTCCTCGAAGCTGGAAAGTACCTGCAGCCGCACCTTGTGGCGCATGGCCAGCGCCACCGAGCGGGTCTGCAGCACCTTGGCGCCGACCGACGCCATTTCCAGCATTTCCTCGTAGGTGATGCGCTCGAGCTTGCGGGCCTTGGAGACGATCCGCGGATCGCTGGTGTAGACGCCGTCGACATCGGTGAAGATGTCACAGCGGTCGGCCTCCAGGGCGGCCGCCAGGGCCACCGCCGAAGTGTCCGAGCCGCCCCGGCCCAGCGTCGTCACCCGGCCGTCGGGGCCGAGCCCCTGAAAGCCGGCCACCACCGGCACCATGCCGGCCTCGAGGCAGCGGGTGAGGGGGGGCGGGTCGAGCTCGAGGATGCGGGCACGGGCATGGGCACCATCGGGGCGGATACCGGCCGGCCAGCCGTGAAAGGGAC
>CAYYZI010000214.1:0-5486 GCA_964475675.1 uncultured Geminicoccaceae bacterium | reverse complement strand
TTTCCTGGTTGTTATGCGTTCGCCGGCCGGTGCGAGGTTGCGGGCATGCCACCCGTGCCCCCGATCTGACGGTTCGCGCCTGTGGAAAATAGCCGAGCCCCCATCCCCTGTCATCGCTTTCGAGGAGAAGCGCCGCAGCGCTGCGACGGGCATCCCTGCGGCAGTCGCGGCGCCTTCATCCCAACCAGCGGGCGCGGTTGGCGGCGACGAAACCGTCGTCGAGGAGCTCCGGCCAGAGGCGGCGGACGCGCTCGATGGCCTCGTCCTGTCCGGGGGACAACCGTTCGTTCGGATCCAGGCAGAGGGGGCTCGCCAGCAGCCCCTGGCGCCAGAGCACCTGCTGAATGCCGGCGATGCAGCCGGCGAAACCATTGGCGACATCGAACAATGCCGCGTTCATGGCGGTCACCGGCGCATCGAGCGCCAGGAGCGCGGTCGGGAGCACGCCCCGCGCCGCCGCCTCCCGGCAGCGCCGGTGAAGATCCACCGCCCGCTCGGTCCAGACCGCCCAGTGGCCCAGAAGGCCGCCGACGAAACGAAGCTCGAGATCCTCCCCGTCCCGCCGCAGCCGGAAGGGCAGCAGCAGATCGGGCAGAATATGGTCGTCATTGCCGGTATAGAGGGCGATGCGCGCCTCCGCCCCGGCCTCCATCACCCCCTGCAGCACTTCGAGGGTGGCGTAGCGATCGAAGGGTGCGACCTTGACGGCCACCACCCGCTCGAGGGCGAAGAAGCGCCGCCAGAAGGAGGCGGGAAGACGGATGCCGCCCACCGCCGGCTGCAGATAGAAGCCGATCACGGGCAGCACCTCCGCCACTTCCCGGCAATGGGCGAGGAGCGCCTCCTCGCCCGCATCGCGGAGTGCCGCCAGGGACAGGAGCCCCGCATGATAGCCGAGATCGCGGGCGATCCGCGCTTCGCCCACCGCCTGACGGGTCGGACCGCAGATGCCGGCGATCATCACTCGCGGCTCGGTGCTCCAGTCCCGCACGGTGGCCATCACCTGCTCCAGCACCGGGCGGTAGAGGCCGGCCTCGCGGATGGTGAACTGGGTGGTGTGCACGCCGACCGCGAGACCGCCCGCCCCGGCATCCAGATAGTAGCGGGTGAGCGCCCGCATGTGCCGCTCGTCGAAGCGGCGCTCGGCATCGAGGGCCAGGGGATGGGCCGGGATCGCGGTGCCGGCGGAGAGGATGCGGGCCACCGGCGGCGGCAGCTCAGGCGGGAGGGACGGCACGGCGATGCGTCTCCAGATAGGAGAGAACCACTTCGGTGACATGATCGAGGCGGGCCCGGAGCGCCTCCTCGGCCATGAAGTCGCGGTCGAAGATCACCGACAGGGTGCGGTGATTGGAGAAGTAGAAATAGCAGAGGCCGGCGATCGACAGATAGAGCTGGAGCGGATCGGCATCGGCGCGGAACAGGCCGCTGGCCGTGCCGCGGGCCAGCAGGCGCTCGATCAGGGCGATCAACGGCGACTGCAGTTTCGGGATCACCGCCGAGCGGGTGATGTAGCGGGCGCGGTTCAGGTTCTCGTTGGCCAGCATGGCGATGAATTCGGGGTGCTCGAGGAAATGGGTCCAGATGGTCCGCACCAGCTCGCGCACCGCTGCGCGCGGCTCCAGCCGCTCCACATCGAGGGCCAGCTCACGGGCGCGGATGGTCTCGTAGACGCTCTCCAGGGCCGCCAGATAGAGCGCCTCCTTGTTGCCCAGGTAATGGTAGAGCATGCGCTTGTTGACCCCGGCCGCCTCGGCGATGCGGGAAACCCGGGCGCCACCGAAGCCGTGCCGCGCGAACTCGGCGAGGGCGGCATCGAGTATGGCCTTGCGGGTAGCGCCACGTTGCGACGCTGCGGTGCCGGTTTCCCCGGCGCTCGCGCGCTCCGGGGCCGCGGAGCCGCCCCTCCCGCGCCCTTCAGTAATGGCCATCGCGAACCTCAAAATGGGTGGGCTTGCCGAGACTCGGCATGCCGCGGGCGAGCCAGTCGGCCTGCCAGCGCACCAGCCGGGAAAGCGGCACCCGCGGATACCCGAACAGCTCGAAGGCGCGGGCGGCATCGCACAGCCAGGCCGATCCCGTCTCCTCGCCCAGGAAGGTCGCCTCGCGGCCGAAATGCCCCGCGAACCGCTCGGCCAGCCGGCGCACCGAAATGGTCTCGGGGCCGGTGACATTGAGAGCCGAGGTCGGACTTGTGACATGGCGCAGGCTGCGAAGCGCCATGGCGTTGGCATCGCCCTGCCAGATGACGTTGACATGGCCCATGGCGAGGTCCACGGGCTCCCCTGCGAGCACCTTGCTGGCGATGTCGTGCAACACGCCGTAGCGCATGTCGATGGCGTAGCAGAGCCGGATCAGCCGCCCGGGCGTGCCCCAGCGCTCGGAGCCGTAGAGGAAGGCCCGCTCGCGCCCCACGCAGGACCAGGCATAATCGCCGACCGGCGGCTCGGTGGGGGTTTCCTCGACCGCGCCACCGGCGGTGACCGGCATGTAGGGATAGACGCAGGCGGTGGAGAAGGCGACGATGCGGCTTTCCCGGAACACCGAGGCCACCCGGCCCGGCACCAGCACGTTCATCGCCCAGGTCCGGGCCTCGGCGCCGACCGAGCCGAACTTGCGGCCGGCCATGTAGATGACGTTGCCGAGCCGGGGCAGGCGCCCCACCGCCTCCTCGTCCAGCAGATCGCAGGCGATGGTCTCGATGCCCTGGTCCTCGAGCCGTTCCCGCAGCCCCGGCTCGGAGAAGCGGGCCACCGCGACGATCCGCTTTGCGGGGGCGGCCCGTTTCGCCATGCGGCAGAGGGTGGGACCCATCTTGCCACCGGCGCCCAGCACCAGAATGTCACCGGGGACGGCGGCGAGATCGGCGACCAGTTCGGGCCTGGGGCGGGTCATGCATTCCTCGAGCGCCTCGATGTCGGCGAAGCGCTCGGGCAGTTCGGGCGAAGCGGCGGATGGTTCGGCGGAAGTCACGTCATGTCCCTTTTCAGCAATGCAATGCGTGTCTCTCGATACAGATGCGAATGACCTCTTCGGGCGGGCGGCGCCACCAGTCGCGCTCGGAAAAGATCTCCACCTCGTGCCAGCCCCGATAGTCCTGCGCCTCGACGAGGCTGCGGATGCGCGGAATGTCGATCACCCCGTCCCCCATCATGCCGCGATCGAGCAGGAGATCGCGGGTCGGCACCAGCCAGTCGCAGACGTGGAAGCCGAGGATGCGGCTGCCCGCCCGTTCGATCTGGCGGGGGAGATCGGGATCCCACCACAGGTGATAGACGTCGAGGACCACGCCGACCGGGGCACCGCTGCCGAGCCCGTCGCAGAGATCGAGGGCCTGGGCGAGGGTGACGATCACCGAGCGGTCGGCGGTGTACATGGGATGAAGCGGCTCGATCCCGAGCTGCACGCCGGCCGAGGCGGCGTCCTCCAGGATCTCGGCGATACCGTCCTCGACCATGTGGCGGGCGCCTACGAGATCCTTCGATCCCGGTGGCAGGCCGCCACAGACCAGCACCAGACAGGGCGCCCCCAGCACCGCCGCCTCCTCGATGGCCCGCCGGTTGTCGTCGATGCGCTGCCGCCTCTCGGTTCGCTCCGCTGCCGGGAACATGCCGCCGCGGCACACACTGCTGACCTCCAGCCCGTAATCGCGCAGCAACCGCCGGGTCTCGCGCAGACCGGCAGCGGCGATCTGGTCGCGCCAGGGAGCCACGGCGCGGATCCCCATCCGCGCACAGAGGGGGATCGCCTCGGCCAGCCCGCATTGCTTGCGGATGGTGGCGAGATTGATGGCGAGGCGGGCGGTGTCAGCCATGTGCTCCCCCTCCCCTCGCCAAGGGCTGCATGGCGCCGAAATCGGGCGGAAGGGCGGCCCCGTAGCCCGGGCAGGCCAGCGAGCCGATCCGCAGACGACCGGTCTCGATGACCAGGCACAGCGCATCCCCCTCGAGCCGGTAGAGATCGCCATGGGCCTCGGCGAAGGCGCGCTTTTCGGCAGCCGTTGCGCCCTGCATGTCGCCGGCGAAGTGATGGCCGTTCTTTTCGCTGTGCACGCAGCCACAGAGCGCGGCCAGGGCCAGATCCTGCTGCAGCGCCACCCCGGGCTGGGTGGTGAGATCCTCCGAGCTCGGGAAGGCCACGGTGCGCCCGGCATCGGCGTTGGCGAGCTCGCACCGCAGCCGGTTCGCGAGGGCCGTGAAGAATCCCTTGCAGGCCTTGACCGAGACGCCGCGGTAACCGCGCTCGCGGGCCCGGGAAAAGGAATCCGGCCGGTCGTCGGCCTCGTCGATCAGGAACGGCACCCGTTCCGCCAGCGGCCCGAGATCCACCTCGAAGGTCCGTGCCCGCGGCAGCGGCTGTTCGATGTAGAGGATCGAGCTCCGCAACCGCTCGAGGCGGCGATCGGCCTCGATACGGTCGAGCAGCCGCTCCAGCGTTGCCGGGTCGGCGTACTGCTCGTTGCCGTCGAGGGTCGCATGGTAGGGTTCAGCGAGGCGATCGAGGAGGCGGGCGATGTCCCTGAGGCGCGCATGATCGGCCTCGACGTCGCCGCCCAGTTTGAGCTTGAAGAAGCGGATCGCATGGCGGGTGACGACCGCCTCGAGGCTGACCGGAAGCCCGTCCCGGGGGCCGTCCAACACTTCCTCCTCGCGCAGCGGATCGAGCATCCCCACCGTGTGCCGCAGCCACAGGGAACGCCGCGGCGCGACGCCTTCGAGGGCACCGCCGATATCGGCCTGCGGCCGTTCCGGCAGGAGCCTGCCGTCGATGCCGAGAAGGCCCGAGGATACCGCCTCGAACACGCTCCTCCCGGCATGGCGGCAGAGGGCATCGACCATCGCTCGCTCGAGCTGGGCGATGGCGAAGGCGGCGACGAGACCGGGCATGCCGCGGGCGGCGAGCGTTTCCCGGATCGCCCCGCCGAGGGCCAGGGCATGGTCGAAAACGGTGGCGAAACCGCGATCGGCGAGCGCTTCTTCGCGCGCCGAAAGCAGGGCTTCCACCAGCTCCTCCACGGTCTCCCCGGGGGAAAGCTCGGGGCGCTTGTCGAACCATTTGGGTGCCAGGAGATCGGCCGAGACGCCGATCGCCGTGCCGCCGTCGCCGGTCTCGATCTCGATGCGCAGGAAGGCCTGGCGGGCCCGTGTCAGGGTCACCGCACCGAAGCGGAAGGGCAGGCGGAAACGCACCGGTCGTTTGAACAGCTCGATCGAGCGGATGCGGATTTCCGGTGCGGTCATCGCAGCGTCTCCAGAATGCCACAGAGATAGCCGATCGCCCGGGCGGCACAGGTGGGACCGTCGGGCCGGTAGAGGAAGGGCTCGATGCCGAGCGTCCCGGCATAGGCATGGCGCGAGAGCGTCGCCAGCACCGGCGCGAAACGGTCTTCGCCCTGGCCCGGTGCGCCCTTGTTGCGGTCGTTGAGATGGACATGGGCGATCATCCCGCCGGGCAGCCAGCGCTCGAGCAGCTCGGCCGGCGTCTCC
>CAYYZI010000213.1:0-5488 GCA_964475675.1 uncultured Geminicoccaceae bacterium | reverse complement strand
ACAGGGCAGAGGGTCGCCGCCCAGCTCCAGCTCCGGTGGCGGCACGCGGCTGGCAACACTCTGGACGATCCCGTCGGCCGGGCTGGTCACCAGATCGGGATCGAGCGGCGTCACCCGCGGCGGATCGCGGAAGAAGAAGACGCACCAGGCGGTGGCCAGCAGCCCCAGCCAGAACAGCGGCTCCCACAGAAAGCCGAGGATCACCGCCACCGCGAAAAAGAGGGCGATGAACGGCCAGCCCTGGCGGTGGATGGGCACCAGCACCCGATCGAGCAGGCCGGTGGGTGGCTCGATGTTGGTCACGCTTTCCTCTCCGTTCCGGCATCCTGCCGGTAGAACACCCCGTCCACCTGGAGCTGCCGGCCGAGCTTGCGTTCGAAATAGCCCGGAATCAGCAGATGCAAGGCGAAGCCGCGCGCCTCCATGGCGGAGATGATGGCGCGAAACTCCTGTTCGCCCTCATAGAGCGGAACCAGCGCCATTTCCAGTTGCACACCGACAATCCGCGGCCAGAGCCCCTCCGCCCCCTCCAGAACCCGGGGCTCGAAGCCCTGGACATCGATCTTGAGGAACATGCGCCGCCAAGCGGGATCGATCTCCACCAGCGAATCGAGACGCCGCAGCGGCACCCGCACCCGCTCCTCGATCGCCGCACTGGGGGAGATGCGCTCCAGCAGGGGGTTCTGCGGCAGGATCGAGCTCATGTCGCTCTCGGCCGAACGGCCGATGGTGACTTCGCCATCGGTGTCCCCGAGCGCCATGGGCGGTGCCACCCGCCAGGCGGGATCGCCGCGCGCCGCCTTCACGAGTGCCGCATGCACCTGCGGCAGGGGCTCGAAGGAAAGGATCGGCCCGCCGTATCCCGCGCGCCGCAGGCGCCGTGCGTACTGGCCGGCATTGGCACCGACATCGAGCACCGCATCGACCTCGAAACGGCGAAGTGTGGCGACGAGCTGGGCGGCCGCCTCGCGCGGCTTGTCCCGCCGCACCAGATCATAGCCCATGCGGCGCGCGAGCCGCCGCAGCAGCCGTTCGAGAGGTCGCGCAACCAACCGCCCTTCCTCCTAGCGGAAGACATAGATGGGGCTAGACCAGGCCCGGTGGCCGTCCTCCAGCGTGAGGCGGACATGGAGCGGATTGTCGCCCCCGTCCCGGAGCCGGATCCGCCGCTCCAGGGTCACCGCCCGATGGGGATTGGTCTCGGGCAGGCGGAAGATGCGCAGCCGCCGGCCCAGCCCGCCGGCCTCGAAGACGGTGTCCTCGCGGCCGATCTCGGCGATCGGCAGCGCACATTGCACGAGTGGAGTCTCGATGCGCAGAGTGCCGGCCTCGCCTTCTTCCAGCCAGGCATCGAAGCCGCCGAAATTGCCGGTGGTGAGCGCCGTCCATTCGAGGCGGTGGGCTGCGGTCCGGGCAAAGCGCTTGTCGAGGTTCCAGAAGTTGATCGGCATCAGGCGGCGAAAGCGGTTGCCTTCGAGCTCGGCATGGCCGTCCCAGATGGTCTGGCGGCCGCGGCCGCGATATGTGGCCCCTTCCCAGATCACCCGGATGCGGGAGCCGAGCTCGGCCTCGCCCCAGGGGCGGAAGGTCTCCAGGATCTCGGTGCCGTTGCAAAGCTCGATCCGCTCCACCGCGGCCCCCGCCAGGACATCGACACGAAGCGTGAGGGCCGCATCCGCGGAGCGCAGGATGTCCCCCATCATCGCCTGCCGCACCGGCCGCGAGGCGGTGGGCCCCAGCGCCGGATCCTCCTCGAACAGCTCGGCCGGCCGGTCGAATTCGGCGCGGACATCGAGGAACAGCCGGCAGCCGGTGGTGCCGTAGTGATGGCGGCGGCGATAGGCCTCGAGGATGGCCGGGCGGGTCAGTTGCGGGGCCAGCAGGCAGGTGAGCCCGCCATAGGCGCCGAACATGCTGGCCCCGGGATGGCTGGCACCCGGCCGTCCCTTGTGCCCGTCGGAATTGCAGACCACGCCCACCCGGTAGCCCAGCTCGAAGGCGTCGTGGAGCAGCCATTCGAAGGTCCCCCAGGCGGAATGGACCTCCACCGACCGTTCGAGGCGGCCGTCATGGGCGCGGCGGATATCGGCATAGCGCCCGCCGACATGGGCGATCACGAAGCAATCCTCTCCCCGAAGAGCGGCGAACAGCTCCTCGGCGGTGGTGACATCCGTGTCGGCATCCGAGAGATCCGGGACGAGCGCATGGGAGGATCGGCGGATCGGCCGCCCCTCGCTCGCGAAAAAGACGTTACGGTCGCCGCCGAGGCCGGTGTTGCCCGACCATTCGTAGCCCGGGAAGACGATGAACCGCCCGTCCTCGTTGAATTCGCGCGTGAGGGCGTTGAGCTCCTCCCAGAAGGCGCGGGTGATCTGAAAGTCGTTGCCCTGATGGCCCGTCACGTCGAGAAAGGCGCGATCGCGGGCGAAAGCGAAGTAGTCGCGCGCCGAATTCGTGCCGATGGTCTCCTCCGATTGGCCGTGGATATCCGCCCACCAGGCGAGGAGAGCGGTTTCGGTGATGCGCAGCGGGTTGCTGACCGCCACCTCCCTGCCCTCGGCATCGAGGAGCGCGATCTCGAGATCGCCGGGCGCGGCCACCCGCAGATCGGGGATGGCGGCTGCGAAGACCCCGGGACGCAGATGCACCGTCTCCGGAAGCCCTTCCACCGGCATGCTCGCGCGAAGGGTGAAGACATGGTCGCAACGATCGGAAGGATTGCCCCAGCGATCCTCACCCTTGATGCAAAGCGTGAAGGGCTGACCCGGCCGGCGCAGGGTCGGCAGCACCGCCCGGAAGGTCACCGGCGGTCCCGGGACGATGGATATGACCGGCTGCTCGGGCAGCTCCACATAGTCGTATGTGGCGAAGGCATCCACCAGCACCCGGAACTCGAAGCTCTCCTCGCAGAAGGTCTGCAGGCGCATGCCCGGCGAGCCGCCACGGGGATCGCCGAAGCGCACGACGAGCCGATCTCCCTCGCGAAGAAACCCGCGCACCACCTTGATATACAGGGTCTTGTCCCAGGGGCGGATGTTCTGTTTCACGTCATAGCGCACATCCAGCACCGCCCCGTTGGAGGCCTCGACGGTGACGTAGTTGGGAGCGGCGGGATCGTCGAACTGGGGCGTTCCCATGTCGCTCGCGAAGCGGTGGGTGATCTTGATGCTGCCGGTATCGTCGATGCCGTAGGTACCGGCGGTGTAGGTCAGGGCGAAGGAGGCGAAGGATCCCGCCTCGAACGCCCCCTCCGGTGCGATCACCGCCCGTCCCATCGCTTCGCGTTTGTAGAGCGAATGCCCCATCCTTCGCCTCCCCTCGGTGGTTCGCTACCGGTTGCCTGAGCCGCGGCGCGGCGAGACTGCGCATCATCGCCCGCGCAGTCCAGCCCCGTTGCCCGGAACGCCGTCTGCAATGCCGCGCGAATGCTGCTTGCAGTCACGCGCCTGTCATGGTGCTAGCGGCGTCCTGCAGGCTGCTGGGGCATCTTTGCAACAGCGTGGCCATTATGTGTTTGCTGCCGGGACATCGCCCCGCACAATCCTGTGAATCGCCCCTGCGGATCGTTACATATGCTTCGTCGCGAATGAAGTGTCCGTTTGTCGAGGTCCCGTCATGTTTCTTCAGCTCGGCCTCGATGTCTTTGTTCGGTCCTGCCGCTCCGGCGGTGCGACCGCCGCATCGTGCGGCGCGGCGAGCGTCGTCGCCTAACCGGTCCAAGACAAGGAGATCGTACGATGTCCAAGGAAGTGCTGTTGATGCTGCACCCGACGGTCGGCGTGCTCGGCATCCTGGCGGCGGTCTGGGTGTTCGTCGAAGCCATGAACGTGCGGCAGGAGACGCTCGCCCGCCTGCGGCTGATGAGCCTGCTGGTGGCGGTGCTGATGTGGGCGGCATATCTCGTCGGTGGGTATTGGTACGTGGTCTTCTACGGACCCGACAAGGCCGCGATCCTGGCCGGTCCCTGGCCCTTCGCCCACAAGTTCTTCATGGAGACCAAGGAGCATCTGTTCCTGATCCTGCTGCTGGTCGCCACGTACCTGCCGATCGCCGCCTACAGCAATCTGGTATCGAGCCGCGGCGCCCGGCACCTGGTGATGTGGGTCTCCGCGCTGGTCGTCGGTCTCGGACTGGCCATGGAGGGCGCGGGCGCGATCATCTCGACCGGCGTCCGTGTCGCCGCCCTCGCTACCCAGTGACCCAGTGACGCAGGAAAGGAGAGATTCGATGCAACAGACAGCCACTACCAGCGGCACGGGTCGGGCTGCGACCGACGTGTCGCGCGACGAGGTCAGCGTATACACCGCATCCTTCGGGCTCTCGCTGGGGATCACCAGCCTGCTCAGCGCGCTCCTCGTGATCCTCAAGGAGACCAACGAGGATACCGTGCTGGCATGGATGAAGGCCGCCACCGGCCATCACTGGGTCACCCACGGGATCATCGATCTGGTGCTGTTCGTGGCCCTCGGCTACCTGCTGGTCGGCCCGGCACGGAGCTGGGCGCAGCAGCCCAACAGGCTGATCGCCTGGGTGGTCGGCAGCGTCGTGGTCAGCGGCCTGCTGATTGCCGGGTTCTACATCTGACGCACCGGTCCGGTGCCTGGCGCGGTCGACAGTTGCGACCGACGCCAGGCGTCGTTCCGAGCGGCGATCCTCACCTCACCTTCGATACGGACCGAGCGCGACGGGACTGGCCGCCACCCCCGGCGGCCCGCCGCGGCTCAGGAGGCAGCGGTGGTGGGATCGATCATCTTGCGGATCTCGGTGATCCTGGTGGCCGGAAAGCCGCTGATCTCGGCATGTTTGCGGATGGTTTCCTCGTCCTTGGCCAGATAGACGCAGAAGGTCTTGTTGTCGGCCACGTAGCTTTCCACCCACTGGATGTCGGGGGCGAGCTGGGCCAGCACCTCGTTGGATCTGGCCGCGGCCGCGCGCAGCTGTTCGCGCTCGAACGAGCCCACTTCCGGAATCTCTCTTTCGATGATGAACCGGCGCAGCGTCATGGCGTCCTCCCTGTGGCACTGATGGCGACCTTCGAAAATATAGCCACGGCGAGGCCGCTCGCAAGTTCGCGCGGCACGATGTTGCTGCTTGCCGTCAGAGGCCGTATACGGGCTGGGTGGCAACTTCGCGATACCGGCATGCACGGTATCCCTTCAATCGATCGCCTGGTAGAGCTCAATCAGCACGCTTGTTCGAACCATTCTGCATTGACCGACATCTCTGCCGACGAAGTTCGCCATTGGGAGAGCCGAGAATGACGACTGAGGAGCTGATAAAACAACAGTTTGATCGATTGGTCGAGGAGGGAAATGAGATCCTCCGCGCATCAGGATGGGATGGACACAAACTGAGAAGATCTCCTTCCCGTGAAGATTACTACAGGTTTCGCACGCAAGCGTTAAATCTTGTCCGGAGATCCTGTGGAGAAAATAGCGACCACTATCTAGCGCTCAGACGTATAGCTAACGAAAAAACAACATCCACT
>CAYYZI010000212.1:0-5492 GCA_964475675.1 uncultured Geminicoccaceae bacterium | reverse complement strand
GCAGAAGCCGTTGACGATCAGGCCGACCGCGTCCTCGTCCGACAGGCCGCGCTGGCGGCAGTAGAACAGCTGGTCCTCGCTGATCTTGGAGGTGGTCGCCTCGTGCTCGACCTTGGCGGAGCGGTTCTTGACCTCGATGTAGGGCACGGTGTGGGCGCCGCAGCGATCGCCGATCAGCAGGCTGTCGCATTGGGTGTGGTTGCGGGCGCCGGTGGCCCCGCGCATGATCCGTACCAGCCCCCGATAGGTGCTGTCCGAGCGGCCGGCGGCGATGCCCTTGGCGACGATGCGCGAGCGGGTGCGCTTGCCGATATGGATCATCTTGGTGCCGGTATCGGCCTGCTGGAAATTGTTGGTCAGCGCCACCGAGTAGAATTCACCCACCGAATCGTCCCCCTGCAGGATGCAGGAAGGATACTTCCAGGTGATCGCCGAGCCGGTCTCCACCTGGGTCCAGGAGATCTTGGAACGGCGGCCGCGGCAGATGCCGCGCTTGGTGACGAAGTTGTAGACGCCGCCCCGACCTTCCTTGTCGCCGGGATACCAGTTCTGCACCGTCGAATACTTGATCTCGGCATCGTCGAGGGCGATCAGCTCGACCACCGCGGCATGGAGCTGGTTCTCGTCGCGCATCGGTGCGGTACAGCCCTCGAGATAGCTCACATAGGAGCCCTCGTCGGCGATGATCAGGGTGCGCTCGAACTGGCCGGTGCCGGCGGCGTTGATGCGGAAATAGGTGGACAGCTCCATCGGGCAGCGCACCCCCTTGGGCACGTAGACGAAGCTGCCATCGGTGAACACCGCCGAGTTGAGGGCGGCGAAGAAATTGTCGCCCTGCGGCACCACCGAGCCCAGATACTTGCGCACCAGTTCGGGATGGTCGCGCACCGCCTCGGAGATGGAGCAGAAGATGATGCCCAGCTCGCCCAGCTTCTTCTTGAAGGTGGTGGCCACCGAAACACTGTCGAACACGTAGTCGACCGCCACCCCGGCCAGGATCTCCTGCTCGCGGATGGGGATCCCGAGCTTCTCGTAGGTTCTCCGGATCTCGGGATCGATATCGTCGAGCGACTCGGGGCGCTCCCTCTCGCGGGGTGCAGCGTAGTAGCTGATCGCCTGATAGTCGATCGGCGGATACTTCACCTTCTGCCAGTCCGGCTCCTCCATCGCCTGCCAGCGGCGATAGGCGGCGAGGCGCCATTCGGTGAGCCATTCCGGCTCCTCCTTGCGGGCCGAGATGCGCCGGATGACCTCCTCGTCGAGGCCGGGAGGCGTGGTTTCCTCGTCCACCGCGGTCATGAAACCGTACTTGTACTCACCGGTGGTGTGTTCCTTGAGGGATTCGATCGTCGAGGACATGATGATTCATCCCGCGTCCGGAAGGTTGGCGATCATGGTCGCGTTGCCGCAACGTCCCGGCGCTCTTCGGGAAGCAGGAACGCTTCGGGAATGGTCTCGGCCATGTCCGCCAGGGTGATGTCGGACAGGGCGCCGCGGATGGCGTCGTTGATCCGCTGCCAGTTGCCCCGTGCCGGGCACAGGGTCTCGATGCCGCAGTCGCCGGAGCCGGTCTCGATGCAGGCGGTGAGCGCGATCGGCCCGTCGAGGGCCTCGATGATCTCGGCCACCGTGACCGAGGATGCCGGTCGCGCCAGACCGTAGCCGCCCCGTGCGCCGCGACAGGAATCCAGCAGCCCGGCCCGGCAGAGCTGCTTGAGGATCTTGCTGGCCATCGCCGCCGGCACGCCGGTGGCCTCGGCCAGTTCGCTGGCGCTGCGCTGCTCGCCCTCGTGGCGGACCAGCGCCGTCATCATGGCGATGCCGTAGTCGCAGAGCTTGCTCAACCGGATCATGTAGGCTCATCCGCGCCAATCAGGACCAACACGGTCCCCTTTGATCCGGAGAGATGCCCGATCATGCGCAAATGTCAAGCGTCTGCAAGGCGAGAGCCGAACGCTTCGAGACGGGTGCCCACCCGGCGAAAGCCCAGCCGGGCATAGAAATCGGAGGCCGAACCGTTGGCCGCCAGCCACAGCAGACGGCCGCCGGCCGCGGCGAAGGCAGCGCGCAGGGCGCTGCAGACCGCCCGTGCATGGCCCTGTCCGCGACAGTCGGCCGCGGTGAACACGCCCATCAGCTCGGCGATGTCGCCGCAGATCCCGAGTGCGGCGCCGGCGAGGATGCGGCCCTCGCGGCAGCGCCAGGCGAGCCGCAGGCGCCCCGCCGCATGGCAGGCCAGCAGCCGCTGGATCTCGCCACGCCGGGGCGGCGGTCCGCCGAAGGCGGCGAGCATCGCCTCGAGGAAGGCCTGGGCCTCGGCCGGCGTCGGCTGCTGCGGCAGACGAACCTCCGCCTCGGGCGGACGGGGACGGGCGGTGGCCAGCATCGCCGGAGCCAGCTCGACACGGAAGGCCGCCCGCTCCAGCGCCCGCTCGAGGCGGGGAAAGCGCTCGGCGAAGCATTCGATGCGTGCCCGCAACCCCCGCTCGCGGCCGTAGCGGCAGAGATGCTCGAGGGCGGGCAGCCAGTCGCTGCGATCGGCCAGCGGAATGGCCGTGTTGCGGTAGAAGGGATGGGGTGCGGCATGGAGATGGACACAGAAGCCCTCGAGCATCACCGGCTCGGCCAGCGCGGCCGCATGGCGCAGCAGCCAGTCCTGGAGGAGGACGAGCGGTTCCCGCCGCTCCGGCGCGGCCGCCATCCGGCGCGCGGCCCGGTCCCCCGGGCCGTCTTCACTCGCCCGGCCGGGTGATGTCACAATAGGCACCGCGCGCCTTGAGCTTGGCGCAGACCGCCCGGGCCCGGCCGCGATCGGCGAAGTAGCCGTAGGCGATGCGATAGAAGGTCCCCTTGCCGGCGATCTCCACCCGTTCGGGAGGGCGGATCGGCAGCCCGGCCAGCTCGGGATACTGCCGCTTGAGGCGCACCGCCCCCGAGCGGGCCGCCGCCAGCGAGCGCACCGAAGCGAGATGAACCGCATAGCGCCCGCCGGCCGCCGGAGCCACCGCCGCCATCCGGGACATCGCCTCGCCAGCGGCCTTGCCGGCCGGCTCGGGTCTGGGTACCGGCGGTGACACCGCCGGCTTCCGCGCACTGCTGCGCGCCTGCCGGGTCGCCGGCGGCTGCGCCGGTGCCCCGGTTGCTTCGTCGGCGCCCGCCTCCGCCAGCCGCCGACGGGCGAGATCGCTGCGAATGCGTTCGAGGTTGCGGGTGAAGACGGTGAGGGTGGGATGGTTGGCCGGCAGCACGTCGCGACCGATGGAAAGCGCCCGGCGGATCAGCAGCAGCGCCCGGTCCGGCCGGCCCCGGGCGAGTTCGAGAACGGCCATGTTGTTGAGGGTCTTGGCCACACTCGGATGGTTGGGCCCCAGCGCCTGCTCCAGCAGCGAGAGGGCGCGCGAAAACAGCGCCGAAGCCTCCTCCAGCCGCCCCTGGGCCCGGTAGAGCAGCGCCAGATTGTTGAGCGTGGTGGCCATCGCCTCGGGCTCCACGGCGATCCGCTTCTCGTCCAGGGCCAGCGCCCGCCTGTAGAGCTTCTCGGCCTCCGCATGGCGCCCGAGCAGGCGGTAGGCCTCGGCCAGATTGTTGAGTTCGCGGGCCAGCGCCGGATCGTCGGCGCCGCGCCGCGCCTCGGCGATCTCCAGCGCCTTGGCGAAGTAGGTCACCGCCTCCTCGTAGCGGCCCGAATGGAATGCCCGGAGGCCCGACTGCTCGGCCACCGTCAGAGGATCGCGTCCCTGCGCCCGGCCCTCCGGCGGAGCCAGCAGCAGGCCGGCGAGGAGAATGGCGCCGAGGACACCCAACGTTCGCACAAGCATGCCAACCATCATGTTTTACCTGCGGTGGAGGGAGCATGTCAGAAACGCATCCTCCTATCCAGCCCCGCGCGCAGCCGCCACCTCGACAGGCGATGGCGAGATGCTATCCAGAGCGCGTCACGCGGATATCAAGGGAAGATCTGTCCAGCGGAGAGTGGATGGTGAGCATTGCAACGCCCCCGGACTACCGGGCCCTCGATGAAAACACCCTCGCCGACTATCTCGCCGGGCTGCCCGAGCTCGCCGCCCGGCTCGGCGGCAGCCCCGCCGACTGGCGGGTGCGCGAGGTCGGCGACGGCAACCTCAATCTGGTGTTCATCCTCGAGGGCCCGGCCGGCGATCTCTGCGTCAAGCAGGCCCTGCCCTATGTGCGGCTGGTCGGCGAGAGCTGGCCGCTGCCGCTGGAGCGGGCCTTCTTCGAATACGAGGCGAGCGTCATTCAGGCCCGTCACGCCCAGCCCTGGATGCCGGAGATCCTCCATTACGATCCGGTGCTCTATCTGATCGCCATGGAGCGGCTCAGCCCGCACATCATCATGCGCTACGGCACCATCGAGGGCCGGATCTACCCGCATTTCGCCGACCATATCAGCGAATATCTGGCCAACACCCTGTTCTTCACCTCGGATTTCGCCATGCCGGCCGGCGAGAAGAAGAAACTGGTGGCCCGCTTCTGCGACAACACCGAGCTCTGCAAGATCACCGAGGATCTCATTTTCACCGATCCCTACCGGGAGAGCGAGCGCAACCGCTGGACCAGCCCGCAGCTCGATGCCGATGCCGCCGCGGTGCGTGCCGACGGTGCCCTCAAGGCGGCGGTGTCCGAGCTCAAGCGGCGCTTCATGAGCGATACCCAGGCGCTGCTCCATGGCGATCTGCACACCGGCTCGATCATGGTCACCGAGGAAGAAACCAAGGTCATCGATCCGGAATTCGCCTTCTACGGGCCGATGGGCTTCGATGTCGGCAAGCTGATCGGCAACCTCCTGCTGTGCTATTTCAGCCAGGCCGGACACGAGAACCCGGCCGGGGCGCGCGATGCCTACCGGAACTGGCTGCTGGACACCGCCGAAGCGGTGTGGAGCGGGTTCGAGAGTCGCTTTCTCGAACTCTGGGAGAACCACCGGACCGGGGATGCCTTTCCGCCCGACCTGTTCACGGGAGGCGAGGGCGAGCGGGTCTTCCATGCCGCCCAGAAGCGCTTCATGCGCAGTGTCTTCGCCGATTCGCTGGGCTATGCGGGAACCTCGATGATCCGCCGTACCCTGGGCCTCGCCCACAATGCGGACATGGAGCGGATCGAGGATCCCGAGCTTCGCGCCGCCTGCGAGCGCCTCAATCTGCGCCTTGCCCGCGAGCTCATCGTCCATCGCGAGAGCTTCGGCGAGATCGCCGATGTCACGGCGCGCGCCCGCCAGCTCTTCGAGCAGTGGCGGGCCGCGGCCCGCGCCTAGGCGGCCAGCGCCGGTGCCGGGCCGTTCCAGACCGGGTCGGCGATCAGCCGGTCGCCGATGCGATAGGCCTCGGCGAAACGTTCGAGGCCGTGGCTGCCACCATTGACCAGGCGCCGGGCCTGCGCGAGATCGCCCTCGAACCGGGCGCTTTTCAGGGCCAGCCGGCGGGCCGCCAGAAAGGCCGCCCGGACGCGCGCCGCCCGCCCCCCCCCCCCCCCCC
>CAYYZI010000211.1:0-5495 GCA_964475675.1 uncultured Geminicoccaceae bacterium | reverse complement strand
GGGGCCATCGTCATGCCGCCGCTGCCGGCCTTCTATGCGCGGCCGGCGAGCATCGCCGAGATGGTCGACCACACGGTGGGCCGCGTACTCGATCTGTTCGGCATCGACAATCGCATGTCGCCGGTCTGGCGGGCGCCGGACGGCGAGCAGGAAGGAGAATGAGAATGGGGCGTCTGTATCTGGTGCGTCACGGCCAGTCGGTGTGGAACCTGCAGAACCGCTTCACCGGCTGGATCGACGTCTCGCTGAGCCCCAAGGGGGTGGCCGAGGCCCAGCGGGCAGGGGAGCTGCTGGCCGATGTGCGTTTCGACGTGGCCTTCACCTCGACCCTGATCCGCGCCCAGCACACGCTCTACGAGATCCTCAAGAAGAACACCCGCTGCCCGGTCTATCGCGTGGTCCACGAGCAGGCCTCGGACTGGTACGGGCACCGGATGGAAAGCGCCGAGGATGCCGAGGAACTGGAAGTCTTCGTCTCCGAGGCCGTCAACGAGCGCTACTACGGCGATCTGCAGGGCATGAACAAGGACCGGGCGCGCGAGATCTACGGGGCCGAACAGGTCCATATCTGGCGCCGCAGCTTCGACGTGCCGCCGCCCGGCGGCGAAAGCCTGGAGATGACCGCCGCCCGCACGCTGCCCTATTACCACGAACGCATCGAACCCCGTCTGGCGCGCGGAGAAACGGTGCTGGTGGCGGCCCACGGCAATTCGCTGCGCTCGATGATCATGCATATCGAGGGCATGAGCCCGGAGCAGATCATCAAGTTCGAACTGCCCACCGGAGTGCCCTATCTCTACAGCTTCGACAGCGATCTGCGCCTGGTCGAGCGGCGCATCCTGGGTGCTGCCGAAGACGCCGCCTGAGGCGCCCTCGGCCGCTCAGGAGGCGGCCCGGGGATCGCTCGCCGTCTCCCGGGCGGCGCGGATCGCTTCGCGGACCACCGCCGCATCGCCGATCTGGTTGATCAGCAGCAGCACGAGCCGCGCATGCAGGCGCAGGCTCTGCTCCGGGTCGAGCCCGCGATGGGCCTCGATCAGCTCGGCGTAGATGTCGTCGACCTCGCCGATGCGCGCTTCGGTCGCCAGCCTGTCCATTCCTTCAGCCCTCCCGGCCGGTTGCTCTCGCCAGGGCGGCGCGTCCCGCCGCGCGATCGAAGGCCCGCCAGCGCGCCGCCACATGCTGATCGGGACGGATCAGATAGGCGCTGCCGGGCTCCAGCCCGTAGCGATCGGCCACGATCCCCGCATGATCGACGAGATCACAGGCGGGATCGCTGCCGATGGTCTTCACCGCCACCCCCGGCATCGCCCCGGCGAAGGCGGTGGCCGCCTCGGCTGCCGCCTCTCGTGGCGCCGCTCCGCCCGGCGGGCAGAGCAGCAGCGTGAATTCGCGTCCCAGATGATGGAGCAGCCAGCCCTCCCTAGCGCCGCAACGCACGGGGGCATCGAGGCAGGCGCTGCCCGGCCGCAGGCTCGGGGGAAAGCCCTCCGTGTCGGGGCCGTTGAGCGGGGAGCCGTCATAGACCGCGGGTACCGAAAGGCGGCCGCTGTTGACGAAGCGCCGGGCGAAGGGAAAGCGCTCCGACAGCTCCAGCACGGCGTCGCGGAAGGCCCGACTGGCGGCGCCCTTGGGGGTGATGAAGTCGGTCGAGCGGGTCGAATTGCGGATGTTCTCGTCGGCCGCCAGCCCGCGCTCGAAATCGTAGCTGTCGAGCAGGCTCTCGGGCGCGTTGCCCTCCTGCACCAGCGCCAGCTTCCAGGCCAGATTGTCGCTGTCCTGGATGCCGCCGTTGCCGCCCCGGGCGCCGAAGGGCGAGACCTGATGGGCGGCATCTCCGGCGAAGATCACGCGGCCGTGGCGAAAGCGCTCCAGGCGCCGGCACTGGAAGGTGTAGACGCTGACCCATTCGATCTCGAAGCGACGATCCTCGCCGAGCATGGCCTGAAGGCGGGGGATCACCCGCTCCGGCCGCTTTTCCTCCTCGGGATCGGCGTCCCAGCCGAGCTGCAGGTCGATCCGCCAGACATTGTCCGCCTGTTTGTGCAGCAGCGCCGACTGGCCGTTGTGGAAGGAGGGCTCGAACCAGAACCAGCGCTCGGCCGGAAAATCGGCCTCCATCTGCACATCGGTGATCAGGAACCGGTCCTCGAACACCTTGCCGCGGAAATCGAGCCCCATCCGGCGGCGCAGGCCGCTGCGCGCACCGTCGCAGGCGACCAGCCAGGCGGCATGCAGGCGATAGCCCCCCTGGGGGCTGTCGACCTCCACCAGCACCCCATCCTCGCCGGGCTCGATGGCCGTCACACGGCTCTTGAACCGCAGCTCGATGGAGGGATGGGCGAGTGCCGCATCGATCGCGTATTCCTCGAAATAGTACTGCTGGAGGTTGATGAAGGCCGGCATGCGATGGCCCGATTCGGGCAGGAGATCGAAATTGTAGATCTCCCGGTCGCGGAAAAAGACCCGCCCGGTGTTCCAGAGCACCCCCTTGCCCAGCAGGCGGTCGCCCAGGCCCAGCCGGTCCATGATCTCCAGCGTGCGCTTGGACCAGCAGATGGCGCGCGAGCCGAAGCTGACGGTATCGTCCTCGTCGAGCACCAGCACCCGGCGCCCCCGCTGGGCCATGTCGAGGGCGAAGGCGAGGCCCACCGGTCCAGCGCCGACCACCACCGTTTCGTGCTCCGCGGGCTGCGGCGCGGTGGCATCCGGCGTCGGTCGGTAATCGTATCGGGGGTAGTGGTAACTGCCCATTCCCGGCTCCCGGACAAGCTGCGATTTTGGCTCCTCCTAGCACCCGCCACGCGGCCGAACCAGCCGAGGAGGGAGCAGGCGGGACACGCGCTTCACCCGGCGGCAGGCGCGTCCTGCACTTCGATCCCCAGTTCCTCCAGGATTCGTGCCGCGATCTCCGCGGGCGGCGGGGTGACATCGAGAGTCAGCACATCGGGTTCGCCTTCCGGCGGCTCGAGGGTGGCGAGCTGGGAAGGCAGCAGGGAGGGGGGCATGTAATGGCCGCGGCGGGCGGCCATGCGCGCAGCCAGCAGCTTCGGATCGCCGGTCAGATGCACGAAGCGCAGTGGCCCGGCACGCCGCAGCCGGTCGCGATAGGCGCGTTTGAGGGCCGAACAGGTGACGATGGCATGCTCGCCCCGCTCACGCCAGGCCCGGATGTCCTCGGTAATGGCCGCGAGCCAGGGCCAGCGGTCGGCGTCCTCGAGAGGGATGCCGCGGCGCATCTTTTCGACATTCGCCGACGGATGGTAGCTGTCGCCCTCGGCGAACCGCCAGCCGGTGCGCTCCGCGAGCAGGCGGCCGATCGTGGTCTTGCCGGTGCTGGTCACGCCCATCAGCACGATGATGTCGGGCTCAGACGCGTGTGCCATCGAGATGGTAGCATCCCTGTCGATCGGTGCGGCGGACGCCATGGGCGCCGAAATAGTCGCGCTGGGCCTGCACCAGGGCGGTCTGCAGGCGCGCTGCATGCATCATCTCCAGCCAGGCCAGCGCCGAGGCCAGACAGGGGACCGGCAGCCCGGCGCGGGCGGCGAAGCCCACCGTGCGCCGCAGATCGCCCACCGACTTGTGCAGCCGCTCGGCGAACCAGGGTGTGGCGAGGATGCCGCCCTCCCTGCCGCGGTGGGGCAGAGCGGCGACGAAATGTTCCAGCAGGCGGGAACGGATGATGCAACCGCCCCGCCATGCCCGCGCCAATCGTGCGAGATCGGTTTTCCAGCCGTAGCGGCGGCTGCCTGCGGCCATCAGCTCGAAGCCTTGGGCGAAGGCGGCGATGCTGGCCACCAGCAGGGCCTGTTCGAGGATCGGCGGCACCGTTTCCGGATCCGGCTTTTCCACCTTGGCCTCGGGCCAGCCGGCGGCACGGGCCCGCCGACCGGCGCTGTCGGTCGAGACGACACGGGCGATGAAGGCCTCGATCAGGGTCGGGGTCGCCACCCCGAGCCGCAATGCGGTGACCGAGGCCCACTGGCCGGTGCCCTTGTGGCTGGCCACATCCTCGACCACCTCCAGCACCGGCCTGCCGGTGATCGGGTCCTCGCGCCGCAGGATGTTGCCGGTGATTTCCAGCAGGTAGGAGCCGAGTTCGCCCTCGTTCCAGCGATCGAACAGGGCCGCCGCCGCCTCCGGCCCGAGGCCCAGCAGCCGCTCGAGGAAGGCATGGGTCTCGGCGATCAGCTCCATCAGCGCATATTCGATGCCGTTGTGCACCATCTTGGCGAAATGGCCGGCACCGTCCGGACCCAGCCAGGCGGCGCAGGGGCGACCGCCGGCACGCGCCGCGACGGCCAGGAAGTAGGGCCGTACCGTGCGCCAGGCGGTGCTGCTGCCGCCGGCCATGAACGAAGCTCCCCGCCGGGCGCCGCTGGCGCCGCCGGAGAGCCCGAGCCCGAGAAAGCCGATGCC
This sequence comes from uncultured Geminicoccaceae bacterium, assembly GCA_964475675.1. Classification (GTDB taxonomy): domain Bacteria; phylum Pseudomonadota; class Alphaproteobacteria; order Geminicoccales; family Geminicoccaceae; genus JALSRW01. The sequence goes on along the minus strand of CAYYZI010000211.1, from coordinate 1,073 downwards.
CACGCCTCGAGTTCCCCGGCCCGCCGCATGGTGTTCTCGAAATGGGAATTGCCGGCATCGACGATCACATCGCCGGCCTCGAGCTGCGGCCGCAGGCGGCGGATGACATGGTCGATGGTCGGCCCGGCCGGCAGGCAGAGGAGAATGATCCGCGGCCGGGACAGCGCGGCGACGGCGCCTTCGAGCGATTCGGCGACCGCCACACCCTCCCGCGCACAGCGCTGCAGCTTGGCCGGTTCCTGATCGAAGCAGATGGGGCGAATGCCGTGCTCCTGCATGTTCAGGGCCAGGTTGCCGCCGATCACGCCGAGCCCGATGATTGCCAGATCGAAAGCCATGATCCCGAATGTTCCGTTAGCTCTGCTTCCGTTATGGTGAGGCGCGCCGCTATCCGCAATGGCCGCGCGCGTTCCGGTCGCCGGCATGCGCGGCCGGTATCCGAGGAGGGAAGCATGATCCGCGTGTGGGGGAGACGGAATTCCATCAATGTGCAGAAAGTCATGTGGACGATCGCCGAACTCGGCCTCGATCACGAGCGAATCGACGCCGGCGGCGCATTCGGCAAGCTCGATACGCCGGAATACGGCAGGCTCAATCCCAACCGCAAGATTCCGGTGATCGAGGACGGTGCGGTGGTGGTCTGGGAGTCCAACGCCATCGTCCGTTACCTCGCGGCGGCCTACGGCAGCGGAGGGCTGTGGCCGGAACAGGCGGCGGCGCGGGCCGAGGCCGACCGCTGGATGGACTGGCAGCTCACCGAGCTTTCCCCGCTCATGCATCCGATCTTCTGGGGGCTGGTGCGCACTCCTGCCGAGCGCCGCGACATGGCGGCGATCACCGAGGCGGCGACGGCGATCGGGCCGGTCTGGCGGATCCTCGACGACCATCTCGCGCGGCGTCGCTTCGTCGGCGGCGATAGCCTGACCATGGGCGACATTCCGGTGGGCTGCGCCTACTGGCGCTACCGCAATCTCGAAGTCGCGAAGCCGCCATTGCCGCATCTCGAGGCCTGGTTCGCCCGGCTCGAGGAGCGGCCGGGCTATCGCGAGCATGTGATGCTGCCGCTGAGCTGA
>CAYYZI010000210.1:0-5502 GCA_964475675.1 uncultured Geminicoccaceae bacterium | reverse complement strand
CGGGCTGACGGGGCGCAAGATCATCGTCGACACCTATGGCGGAGCCGCCCCTCACGGCGGCGGCGCCTTTTCGGGCAAGGATCCGACCAAGGTCGACCGTTCGGCCGCCTATGCCGCCCGCTATCTGGCCAAGAACGTGGTCGCCGCAGGCCTCGCCAGGAAGTGTCTGATCCAGCTTTCCTACGCCATCGGCGTCTCCAAGCCGCTGTCGATCTATGTCGATCTGGGCGAGAACGGCCAGGTCGATTCGACCCGGCTGGCCAATCTGTTCGCCGATCTCGATCTGAGCCCGCGCGGCATCCGCGAGCGGCTCGGTCTCAACCGGCCCCTCTATGCGCGCACCGCCGCCTACGGCCATTTCGGCCGCGAGCCCGAGGAGGACGGCGGCTTTTCCTGGGAGCGCACCGATCTCGTCGACGAGCTCCGCCGCGCCTTCAACTGAGGCCGCGCGTATCGTCGGCCCGGACAGCGGCACCAGCCCCCCGGCAGCGCGACGTCGGGTGCTCTACGGCCGGCGCAGCGGCCATCGCCTGCGTCCCGCCCGCCGCCGCCTGCTCGAAGAAGTGCTGCCCCGCCTCGCCATCCGGCTGGAGGAAGGGCGGCGGCTCGACCCGGCCGACCTGTTCGGCGATCAACGGCCGCTGTGGCTGGAGATCGGCTTCGGCGACGGCGCGCATCTCGCCGCCCAGGCGGCGGCCCATCCCGGGATCGGCATCATCGGCGTCGAGCCCTTCGTCAACGGGGTGGCGGCCCTGCTCGCCCGCATCGCCCGCGAGGGGCTGGAGAATGTCCGCATCTACACCGATGATGCGCGCCTGCTGCTGGCGGCCCTGCCCGATGCCTCGATCGCTCGGCTGTTCGTCCTGTTCCCCGATCCCTGGCCCAAGCGCCGCCATCACAAGCGGCGCATCGTCAACCGCGAGACGGTGGCCGAGTTCGCCCGGGTTCTGGAGCCCGGCGGCGAGCTGCGCCTGGCCACCGACGATGCGGGCTATGCGCGCTGGATGCTCGAGGCCCTGCTGGCCGAGCCGCGCCTCGACTGGCTCGCCGAACGGGCCGCCGACTGGCGCCAGCGGCCGGCCGACCAGCCGCCCACCCGCTACGAAGGCAAGGCGCTGGCGGCGGGGCGCCGGCCCGTCCATCTGCGCTTCCGCCGGCTCTAGACAGGGCCCCTCCGCCGGCGTATGCCCTTGCTTCGCGGGGATCGCGGGCGCATATATAAGCGCAACTCGGGAACGTTGGAGTTCGCTGCGGTGTGGGCCGGGGCCCGCGCCGTTGCGGCTGCATGCAACTTGAAACAGGGGTTCGTCCATTCAACGAGATCGCTAAGCTCATCGAGCCGACACTGCAGAGCATGGGTTTCGAGCTGGTTCAGGTCCGCCTGTTCGGCGGTGGCCAGCCGCGCCTGCAGGTGATGGCCGAGCCCGCCGATCCGCAGCGGGCGATGACCGTCGACGATTGCGCGGAAATCAGCCACGCCATCTCTGCGGTGCTCGATGTCGCCGATCCGATTGCCGGCAGCTACATTCTCGAGGTCAGTTCGCCGGGAATCGACCGGCCGCTGGTCCGGCTCAGGGACTTCAGCCGCTTCGCCGGGTACGAGGCGCGGGTGGAGACGCGCGAGCCGATCGAAGGCAGGCGGCGTTTTCGTGGCCTGCTCCGCGGCGTACGGGGAGAGGATGTGCTCCTGGACGTCGACGGAGAGGAGATCGTGATACCCTTTGCCGCGATCCAGCGCGCCAAGCTGGTCCTCACCGAGGCCCTGCTGGCGGCGGCCCAGCGGCAGAGCGAGGAGTGAGGACAAGACTTTGGCTATGGACACCACCGCCGGGCTCAGTCGGGCCGAACTGCTGCGGGTCGCCGATGCGGTAGCGCAGGAGAAGGGCATCAGCGCCGAAGAGGTGCTGCAGGCCATGGAGCAGGCCATCCAGACGGCCGCCCGCCGCAAATACGGCCAGGAACACGAGATCGTCGCCGAGATCGATCGCAAGACCGGCGAACTGCGGCTCTACCGCGAGCTGGAGGTGGTCGAGGAGATCACCGATCCCGACCGGCAGATCCTCCTGGAGGATGCCCGCCAGCGCAATCCGGCGGCCCAGATCGGCGACCATATCCTCGATCCCCTGCCACCCATCGATCTCGGACGGATCGCCGCCCAGAGCGCCAAGCAGGTGATCGTGCAGAAGGTCCGCGAGGCCGAGCGGGAGCGCCAGTACAACGAGTACAAGGACCGCATCGGCGAGGTGGTGGTCGGCGAGGTCAAGCGCATCGAGCGCGGCGACATCCTGGTCGATCTCGGCCGCGCGGAGGCCATCCTGCGCCGCGAGGACATGATCCCGCGGGAGATGTTCCGCCCCAAGGACCGGGTCCGCGCCTACATCTACGACGTGCGCCACGAGACCCGCGGCCCGCAGATCTTCCTGTCGCGGACCCATCCGGGCTTTCTCGCCAAGCTGTTCGAGCAGGAGGTGCCGGAGATCTACGACGGCATCATCGAGATCAAGGCGGTGGCCCGGGATCCCGGTTCGCGCGCCAAGATCGCGGTCTACTCCAAGGACAGCAGCATCGACCCGGTGGGCGCCTGCGTCGGCATGCGCGGCTCGCGGGTGCAGGCGGTGGTCCAGGAGCTGGCCGGGGAGAAGATCGACATCGTGCCCTGGTCGCCCGATCCCGCCACCTTCGTGGTCAATGCCCTGGCCCCGGCCGAGGTCACCAAGGTGGTGCTCGATCCCGAGGCCAAGCGGATCGAGGTGATCGTCCCCGACGAGCAGCAGCACATCGCCATCGGCCGGCGTGGCCAGAACGTGCGGCTGGCCTCGCAGCTCACCGGCTGGGACATCGATATCATCTCCGAGAGCGAGGAATCCGAGCGGCGCACCCGCGAGTTCCGCGAGCTGACCCAGCTCTTCATGGAGAACCTCAACGTCGACGAGATGATCGCCCAGCTGCTGGCGGCCGAGGGCTTCGGCTCGATCGAGGATGTGGCCTACAGCGATCTCGCCGAACTGGCCTCGATCCAGGGCTTCGACGAGGAGATCGCCCAGGCCCTCAAGGAGCGGGCGCTGGAATGGCTGGAAGCGCGTGACGAAGCGTTGCGCGAGGAAGCCGAACAGCTCGGGGTCTCCGAGGATCTGCTGGCCTTCGAGGGGCTCGATCTGGCCTCGGTGGTGGCGCTGGCGCGCAAGGGCATCAAGAGCCTCGAGGACTTCGCCGGCCTCGCCGCCGACGAACTCCTGGAGCTGCTGCCGGATGCCGGTCTCGACGAGGCCACGGCGGGCAGGATGATCATGGAGGCGCGGGTGCGTCTCGGCTGGATCGAGCCCGAGAGCGCCGGCGGCGAAGAAGCGGAGGAGGTCGCATCGCGCTCGTGACGGTCATGCCCGAAGCCGAGTCGACCGGGTCGCGCCGTCGCTGTCTGGCCCGTCGCACATCGGAGCCGCGCGAGAGGCTGATCCGCTTCGTGGTCGGCCCCGACGGACGGCTCGTGCCGGATCTGCGCGGTCGGCTGCCGGGCCGGGGGCTGTGGCTGAGTGCCGATCGCGAGGTCCTGCTGGGCCCGCGAACCCGCAGGAGCCTGGCCCGGGCCGGGGTGCGCAAGGTGGATCTCGAGGCGCTGCGCGAGGAAGTCGAACGGCTGCTGGAGCGGCGCTGTCTGGAGCTGGTCGGTCTCGCCAAGCGGGCGGGTCAGGCGGTTGCCGGTTTCGAGAAGGTCCGCGAGCAGCTGGCCCACGGCAAGGTCGCGGTGCTGCTGGTGGCCCGGGATGCCAGCGCCAATGCGCGCCGCCGCTTTCTCCATCTGCCGCCCGGCACCGAGCGCATCGAGGCCTTCGACAAGGCCGCACTCGGCGCCGCCCTGGGCCGCCCCGAGGCGGTCTATGTGGCAGTGATGCCGGGCCGGCTGGCGCAGAAACTGGTAGCGGAAGTACGCCGGCTCGAGGGGCTGCGCGGCGGCCGGCCGGCGGATGCGACTGCGGACGAGGCGGAAGAGCCGGCCCCGGCCGGCAGCGAACGAACACATGCAAGTGAGGATACAAGAGACAGATGAGTGACGCGAAAGGACAGGATCGGAATACTCGCATCGGGTTGTCCCGCCCGTCCGCGCGGCTTGAGCTGAAAAAGACCGTCGAGAGTGGCACCATTCGCCAGAGCTTCAGCCACGGCCGGAGCAAGGCGGTGGCGGTCGAGGTCAAGAGGCGACGTGCGGCACGGGCGGTGACCGCCGGCGAGGCGGGGGCCCAGCGTCCGGCCGAATCGGAAGTGCTGGAGACCACCACTCACGGCCGCGGCCAGGCCGCCGCCAAGACCGCGAGCGACCGCCGCACGGTGGTGCTCAAGCCGCTTACCGAGGAAGAGAAGGCGTCCCGCCTGAAGGCCCTGAGCGAGGCCAGGAAGGTCGAGGAAGAAGCGCGCAAGCGGGCCGAGGAACTGGCCCGACGGGCGGCCGAGGAAGCTGCCCGGCGCAAGGCCGAGGAAGAGGCCGCGGCACGCCGCAAGGAGGAAGAGGAAGCCCGGCGCAAGGCCGAGGAGGAGGCGCGCCGCAAGGCCGAGGAGATGGCCAAGAAGCTGCTCGCCGAGGAGGAGGCCAAGCGCCGCGAGGTGGAAGGCACCGCCGGCCAGGCGCCGGCCGCACCGGCCACCGGTGCCGTCGAAGCCGCACCGCAGCCGCCAGCCGGGGCCAAGCCCGCCGCTCCCAAGCGTGCCAAGACCAAGAAGGAACTCGAGGAAGAGGAGCTGGCCGAGCGCCGCAAGCGCGGCAAGCCGGGACGGCCCAGCCTGCGCAAGCCCGAGGCGCGCGAGAGCAAGCGGCCGCTGCGGGTGGTGCTGACCACCGATGGCGAGGCCGAGGAGGAGGTGCGCCAGCCCAGTCTGGCCGCCCTCAAGCGCCAGCGCGAACGCGAGAAGCGCCAGCAGAAGAAGGAGCAGGCCGGGCAGTTCGTGCGCGAGGTGGTGATCCCCGAGACCATCACCGTGCAGGAGCTCGCCGCCCGGATGGCGGTGCGTGGCGCCGATGTGGTGCGAGCGCTGATGCGCAACGGCATCATGGCGACCATCAACCAGACCATCGATGCCGACACCGCCGAACTGGTGGTGGTCGAGTTCGGCCATCAGCCCAAGCGGGTCAGCGAGGCCGATGTGCTGGAGGGGCTGGAAGGCGAACCCGATGCCCCCGAGGCGCTCAAGCCGCGGCCGCCGGTGGTCACCGTCATGGGCCATGTCGACCACGGCAAGACCTCGCTCCTCGACGCCCTGCGCCAGACCAACGTGGCGGCCCGCGAGGCCGGCGGCATCACCCAGCATATCGGTGCCTACCAGGTCGATATCGGCTCCGGCATGCCGGTCACCTTCATCGACACCCCGGGCCACGAGGCTTTCACCTCGATGCGCGCCCGCGGCGCCTCGGTGACCGATATCGTGGTGCTGGTGGTGGCCGCCGATGACGGCGTCAAGCCGCAGACGGTGGAGGCCATCCGTCACGCCCAGGCGGCCGGGGTGCCGATCATC
>CAYYZI010000209.1:0-5508 GCA_964475675.1 uncultured Geminicoccaceae bacterium | reverse complement strand
GCCGATGGCGGCACCCTGCTGATCGACGAGATCGCCGACATGCCGCTCGAGACCCAGGGCAAGATCCTGCGGGTCCTGCAGGAGCAGAGCTTCACCCGGCTGGGCGGCAGCGGCCGGGTGGAGGTGGATGTGCGGGTGCTCGCCACCACCAGCCGCGATCTCAAGGCGGAAATGGCGGCCGGGCGGTTCCGTGAGGAGCTCTACTACCGGATCAACGTGGTGCCGCTGGCGCTGCCGCCGCTCAGTGAGCGGCGCACCGACATCGCCGAGCTGGTCGAGCATTTCATGAAGGTGGCCGCCGAGACCTGCGGCGTGCCGCCGCGCCCGCTGAGCCCCGAGGCGATGGCCGTTCTGCAGGCGGCCGACTGGCCGGGAGACGTGCGCCAGCTCAAGAATGCCATCGAGTGGATGCTGATCATGGCCCCGGGCGAGCCCGGCTCGCCGATCGGCGTCGACGGGCTGCCGCCCGATATCGCCAACAGCTCGGCCTCGGCCATGGATCCGCGGGCCAACGGCCAGCTCATCAGCCTGCCGCTGCGCGAGGCGCGCGAACATTTCGAGCGCGCCTATCTGCAGGCACAGCTCCAGCGGTTCGGCGGCAATGTCTCGCGCACCGCCAATTTCATCGGCATGGAACGTTCCGCCCTGCATCGCAAGCTCAAGACCCTGGGCCTGTACGGGGAGGACTGATCCTGCCCGGCGACCATGCGGAGCGGAGCTGAGCGATGAAGGTCATCGTCTGCGGTGCCGGCCAGGTCGGGTACGCGATCGCCCAGTATCTGGCTGCCGCCAACAACGATGTCACGGTGATCGACCGGCGCGCCGAGCTCATCCACAAGATCGAGGAGAACCTCGATCTGCAGGGGGTGGTCGGCCACGCTTCCCTGCCCAGCGTTCTCGAGAAGGCGGGCGCCGCCGATGCCGACATGATCGTCGCCGTCACCTATGCCGACGAAGTCAACATGATCGCCTGTCAGGTGGCGCATTCGCTGTTCAACATTCCGATGCGCATCGCCCGGGTGCGCCAGCAGGACTATCTGCAGAGCCGCTGGCAGGATCTGTTCCGTCGCGACCATCTGCCGATCGATGTGGTGATCTCGCCGGAAGTGGAGGTGGCGCATGCCATCGCCCTCCGGCTGGAGGTGCCGGGGGCGCTCAACGTGGTGTCCTTCGCCGAGGACCAGGTGCGGCTGGTGGCCATTCGCATCACCGCCGAGACTCCGGTCATCGAGACCCCGCTCCGGCAGCTGACATATCTGTTTCCCAATCTCCATCTGGTCTGTGTCGGGGTGGTGCGCGGCGATCGCTTCTTCATTCCCGCCGCCGACGATCAGCTGCTGGTCGGTGACGAGGTCCATTTCGTGGTCGAGACCGCCCATCTCCATCGCGCCCTGGCGGCCTTCGGCTACGAGGCCGCGGCCAGCGACCGGGTGGTGATCGCCGGCGGTGGCAATATCGGCCTGTTCCTGGCGCGGGAGCTCGAGAGCCGTCGTCCGGGCATCAACATCAAGATCATCGAGGCCAGCGAGGAGCGGGCGGCGGTGGTCGCCGACCGCCTGAAGAAGGCCATCGTCCTCAACGGCGACGCCCGCGATCTCGATCTCCTGGAGGAGGCCAATGTGGCGGCGGCCGAGGCCTTCGTCGCGGTCACCAACAGCGACGAGGTCAACATCATGTCGGGGCTGCTGGCCAAGTATCTGGGCTGCGGCCGGGCCATGGCGCTGCTCAACAATGCCAGCTACAACCGCATTCTCTACCGGGTCGGCATCGATATCGCCGTCAATCCGCGGGAGACCACGGTATCCAGCATCCTGCGTCACGTCCGGCGCGGGCGGATCAAGGCGGTGCACACCATCCGCGACGGCGAGGCGGAGATCTACGAGGCCGAGGCGCTCGAGACCTCGCCGCTGGTGGGACGGCCCCTGCAGGAGCTGCGGCTGGGCCGCTCGATCCTGATCGGCGCCATCGTCCGTGACGGCAAGGTGATCACGCCCCGCGCCGATACCGAGATCCGGGCCCGCGATCGTGTCATTCTGGTGGCGCGCAGCGAGGCGGTGAAGAAGGTGGAACAGCTGTTCGCGGTGCGGGTCGACTATTTCTGAGCGGAGCACGCCCGGCGGGCGGCAGCGGGGGAGACGGGGAATGACGCGGCAGGCCTATGTCAACGGTCGGTTCCTGCCGATCGGGCGGGCCGGGGTGGCGATCGAGGACCGGGGCTACCAGTTCGCCGACGGGGTCTACGAGGTGATCAAGGCGGTGGACGGCGTGCCCCGCGATCTCGAGCGCCATCTGGCGCGGCTCGAACGATCGCTGGCCGCACTGCGCATTCCCCCGCCGATGTCCGCAAGGTCGCTGGCGCTGGTGATCGGCGAGGCACTGGCGCGCAATCCGATCCGCAAGGCCATCGTCTATCTCCAGGTCACCCGCGGCGTGGCGCCCCGCAATCATCTGTTTCCGCATGATGCGCGACCGAGCCTGGTGATCACCGTGCGGCGCGCTCCGTTCCCTTCCGATCGGGAGCGGGCCGAGGGAGTGGCGGTGATCTCCCTGCCCGACCAGCGCTGGGGACGCTGCGACATCAAGTCGATCAGTCTGCTGGCCAACCTGCTGGCCAAGCAGCAGGCCGCCGAGGCCGGCTGCCGCGAGGCCTGGCTGGTAGACGGCGAGGGGCGGGTCACCGAGGGCAGCGCCTCCAACGCCTACATCGTCGATTCCGAGGGCCGGCTGGTGACCCATCCGCTGGGGCCGCGCATTCTCGGCGGCATCACCCGTTCGGTGGTGCTGGAACTTGCCCGCGAGGCCGGCATCGAGGTGGTCGAGCGCCCCTTCACCCTCGAGGAAGCGAAAGCTGCGCGCGAGGCCTTCCTGACCAGCACCACCTCGCTCATCCTGCCGGTCACCCGCATCGACGACCGGACCGTGGCCAACGGCGTGCCCGGCAGCACCACCCGCCATCTGGCGCGGCTCTATGCGGAAAGATCGGGGATCGCGGAGGCGGCGGCCGACCTCTAGCAGATATGTGCGATTGCGTCTTGCCCGCGACCCGCTGCACCGCTATCCACAGTATCCGGGTGCACAAGGTGGGGATCCCCTTGACCTGGGGTTGCAGGCTTCAAGATTCGTCGTGAATGCCGATCGGCCGGAACCCGCTTCAAGCCGCGATAACAAGGACACACTCCCATGGCGAGCGAAAAACAACAGAACCTGCAGGACGTGTTTCTCAATCATATCCGCAAGGGGAAGGTGCCCGTCACCGTCTTCCTGATCAATGGCGTCAAGCTCCAGGGTGTCATCAGCTCCTTCGACAATTTCTGCCTTCTGCTGCGTCGTGACGGTCATGTTCAGCTCGTCTACAAGCACGCCGTCTCCACGGTCATGCCGTCGGCTGCGGTGCGCCTCTACGAGCCGCCGGCCGAGCAGCAGGCCGTCTCGCAGGGGGCGGGCAATGGCTGAAGGGTGCGCGTGATCGAAGACCGTAGCCTGCTGTCGAAGACCGGCCGCGCCCGGATCGTCCATCCCTATGAGGCGGCCGGACGCGGGACCACCGATCCCCGCCATGTCGAGGCCAGGCTCGAGGAGGCGGTGCGGCTCGCCGAGGCGATCGATCTGGAGGTGACCGGGGCCGAGGCGGTGCTGCTGCGGAGCAAGAGCCCGGCCACCCTGCTGGGCCGCGGCAAGGTCGAGGAAATCGCCGGGGAACTGGCCTGCGATCCGGTCGATCTGGTGATCATCGATCATGCCCTGGGTCCGGTGCAGCAGCGCAATCTGGAGCGTGCCTGGAACACCAAGGTGATCGACCGTACCGGTCTCATTCTGGAGATCTTCGGGCGGCGCGCCCGCACCCGCGAGGGCGAGCTCCAGGTCGAACTGGCGGCGCTCACCTATCAGCGCAGCCGGCTGGTGCGCTCCTGGACCCATCTCGAGCGGCAGCGCGGCGGCCTCGGCTTCGTCGGCGGCCCGGGCGAGAGCCAGATCGAGCTCGATCGCCGGCGCATCGGCGAACGCATCGTGCGCATCCGTCGCGAACTCGAGCAGGTCAAGCGGACCCGCGGTCTGCACCGCGATGCGCGGCGGCGCGTGCCCTACCCGGTGGTGGCACTGGTGGGCTACACCAATGCCGGCAAGTCGACCCTGTTCAACCGCCTCACCGGCGCCGGGGTGGAGGTCGCGGACAAGCTGTTCGCCACCCTCGATCCGACCATGCGGGCGGTGCGCCTGCCTTCGGGCCGGCAGGTCATCCTTTCCGATACGGTGGGCTTCATCACCGGCCTGCCGACCAGCCTGATCGCCGCCTTCCGGGCCACCCTCGAGGAGGTGGTGGAGGCCGATCTGCTGCTGCATGTGCGTGACATTTCCGATCCCGACACCGAGGCCCAGGCCGGCCAGGTGCTGCAGATCCTCGACGAGCTGGGGATCGACGAGGCGGCCCGTGAGCATCGCCTGCTGGAGGCCTGGAACAAGATCGACCGGCTGGCCGGCGAGGAGCGGCGGACCTGCCTCAATGCCGCCTCCCGGACTCCCCATCTGGTGCCTCTTTCGGCCCTGACCGGGGAGGGGATCGCCGAGCTGCTGCAGCACATGGACCGGATGATCGCGGCCCGCGAAGAGGTGGTGGATCTCGATCTGTCACCGGGCGAGGGGGCGCTGCTCGCCTGGCTGCATGCCCATGCCCATGTACTGGCCCGCGAGGACGGTGATCAGGGCATCCATCTCAGGGTGGCGATCGACCCCAAGAACCGGGCGAGGCTGGCGCGACGTCTGGAGGCCCGTCACTGACGCTCGGGATCGGTGGTCTTGGCCTCCTGCCAGAGCGTTTCCATTTCCTCCAGTGACATCTCCTGCAGCCTTCGCCCCCGACGTCTGGCGGCTGCCTCCATCGCCCGGAAGCGCTGCTCGAACTTGGCACTGGCGAGACGCAGCGCGGTCTCGGGATCGATATCGAGCTGCCGCGCCAGATTGACCAGGGTGAAGAGCAGATCACCGACCTCCATCCGCCGCGCCTCGCGGTTGCCGTTGCGGGCCAGTTCCTGGCGCAGCTCGGCGACCTCTTCCTCGATCTTGTCGAGGATCTGGGATGGTTCGGGCCAGTCGAAACCGACCCGCGCCGCCCGTTCCTGGAGCTTGAGGGCACGCAGCAGGGCCGGCAGATTGCGCGGCAGATCGTCGAGCGCGCTCGCTTCCGCTCCTGCCCGCTCGGCCTTGCGCGCCCGCTCCGCCGCCTTGAGCTCCTCCCAGGAACGGCGCTGCGCCTCGGCGCTGTCGATCCGCGCCTCGCCGAAGATGTGGGGATGACGGCGGATCATCTTCTCGGCCGCCGCCTCGGCCACATCCTCGAAGTCGAACAGGCCGCGCTCGGCGGCCATCTGGGCATGGTAGACCACCTGGAACAGGAGATCGCCCAGTTCCTGCCGGAGATCCTCGAAATCGCCGCGGCCGATGGCATCGGCCACCTCGTAGGCTTCCTCGATGGTGTAGGGGGCGATGGTCGAGAAATCCTGCTCGATGTCC
>CAYYZI010000208.1:0-5534 GCA_964475675.1 uncultured Geminicoccaceae bacterium | reverse complement strand
ATGCGGTGGAAGAGGCCGCCGCCGCCGGGGCGGAGCAGTTCATCTTCGTCACCGGTCGCGGCAAGACCCTGATCGAGGATCATTTCGACCGCGCCTGGGAGCTGTTCGACGCTCTCGCCCGCAAGCAGAAGCAGGAGGCCCTGGCCGAACTGGAGGCGGCGGTGCCGGAGGCGGGATGCTTCGTCTACACCCGCCAGCAGGCGCCCTTGGGGCTCGGCCATGCGGTCTGGTGCGCCCGCCATATCGTCGGTGACGAGCCCTTCGCGGTGATGCTGGTGGACGATCTCATCCATGCCCGCACCCCCTGCCTGGCCCAGCTCGCCCGGGCGCATGCCGAAACCGGCGGCAACATCGTCGCGGTGATGGAGGTCGAGCGGGAGCATACCGGGCGCTACGGCATCATCGATCCCGGCACCACCCGCGACCGGCTGGTCGAGGTCCGCGGCTTCGTCGAGAAGCCGGATCCGGCCGAAGCGCCTTCCCGGTTCGCGGTGATCGGCCGCTATGTGCTGAGCGGCCGCATCTTCCGCATTCTGGAGTCCCTGCCGGCCGGGGCCGGGGGCGAAATCCAGCTCACCGATGCGATGAGCCGGCTCTTGCAGGAGGAACCGTTCTTCGGCCTGCGCTTCGAAGGGCGGCGCTTCGACTGCGGCGATCGCCTCGGATATCTCGAGGCGATCGTGGCGCTGGCCATGGAACGCGAGGATCTGGCCGCCGGCCTGCACGCCGCCCTGCGCCATTATGTATGAGAGGTCCCGGGCCGCGCCGCGCCCGGTCCGCACCCACCTCGTCCGGAGGAAATGATCCATGCGCATCGCCATGATCGGAACCGGCTATGTCGGCCTCGTCTCCGGGGCCTGCTTCGCCGAGTTCGGGCTCGATGTGGTCTGCGTCGACAAGGACGCCGAAAAGATCGCCAAGATCGAGCGCGGCGAGATCCCGATCTACGAGCCCGGGCTCGACGAGCTGGTGGCCCGCAACCGCGGCGCCGGCCGGCTGGCCTTCACCACCGATCTCCCGGAGGCGGTGCGCGATGCCGATGCGGTGTTCATCGCCGTCGGCACGCCGACGCGGCGGGGCGACGGGCATGCCGATCTGACCTACGTGTTCGGTGCCGCCGAGGAGATCGCCGCCTGTGTCGAACGACCGACCCTGGTGGTCACCAAATCCACGGTGCCGGTGGGCACCACCCGCCGGCTGTGGAACTTCTTCCGGACCAGGCGGCCGGATCTCGACATCGAGGTGGCCTCCAACCCCGAATTCCTGCGCGAAGGCTCGGCCATCGACGATTTCATGCATCCCGACCGGGTCGTCTGCGGGGTGGAGACCGAGCATGCGCGGGACATGCTGGCCCAGGCCTACCGGCCCCTCAACCTGATCGAGACCCCGATCCTGTTCACCGGGCTGGAGACCGCCGAGCTCATCAAGTACGCCACCAATTCCTTCCTGGCGATGAAGATCACCTTCATCAACGAGGTCGCCGATCTCTGCGAGAAGGTGGGGGCCGATGTGCAGGCGGTGGCCAAGGGGATCGGCCTCGATGGGCGCATCGGCCGCAAGTTCCTGCATGCCGGACCGGGCTACGGCGGCTCCTGCTTTCCCAAGGACACGCTGGCGCTGCTGCGCACCGCCGAGCAGTACGACAGCCCGCTGCGTACCATCGAGACGGTGGTCGCGGTCAACGAGGCGCGCAAGCGACGGATGGTGCGCAGGATCGCCGATGCCTGCGGCGGCAGCGTCGCCGGCCGGACCATCGCCGTCCTCGGCGTGACCTTCAAGCCCAACACCGACGACATGCGGGAAAGCCCGAGCCTGGTGATCCTGCCGGCCCTGCAGGCCGAAGGTGCCGAGGTGCGGGCCTTCGATCCCAAGGGCATGGAGGAGGCCCGCAGGCTGCTGCCGGGCATCGTCTGGGGCGAGGACCCCTACGGCATCCTCGAGGGCGCCCATGCCCTGGTCATTCTCACCGAATGGAACGAGTTCCGGGGCCTCGATCTGCAGCGCATCCAGCGGCTGATGCGCGAACCGCGGATCATCGATCTGCGGAACGTGTTCGATCCCGAACGGGTGATCCGGGCCGGGTTTTCCTATGTCAGCATCGGCCGCCCGCCGATCGGCAGCAAGCTGACCCAGAGCGACTGAGCGGAGCTGGACATGACCTCGGGCCATCGCTTCCATCCCACCATCCTGCGTGAATACGACATCCGGGGAATCGTCGGCGAAACCCTGTTCGCCGCGGATGCCCGCGCCATCGGCCGCGCCTTCGGCACCATGATCGGCCGCGATGGTGGCCGACGGGTCTGCGTCGGCTACGACGGCAGGCTGAGTTCGCCCGAGCTCGAGGCGGCGCTGGTCGAAGGCCTCACGCGAAGCGGCATGGAGGTGCTGCGGCTGGGGCTCGGCCCCACCCCGATGATGTATTTCGCGGTGCATCATCTGGAGGCCGACGGCGGCATCCAGATCACCGGCTCGCACAATCCGCCGGACCACAACGGCTTCAAGATGATGTTCGGCAGGGCCGCCTTCTTCGGTCCGCAGATCCGCGAGCTCGGCGAGATCGCCGCCGCCGGGGATTTCGCAGGCGGCGAAGGGCGGGTGGTCGAAAGCCCGGTGTTCGAGGCCTATGTCGACCGCCTGGCGCAGGACTTTCACGGCAACCGGCCGATCGATGCCGTCTGGGATGCCGGCAATGGTGCGGCCGGTCCGGCCATGGAGGCGCTCTCGGCGAGGCTTCCCGGCCGGCATCTCTGCCTGTTCGCCGAGGTCGACGGGCGCTTTCCCAACCATCATCCCGATCCCACCGTGCCGGAGAACCTGAAGGCACTGCGCAAGGCGGTGACGGAAGGCGGCTACGAGCTGGGCATCGGCTTCGATGGCGACGGCGACCGGATCGGCGTGGTCGACGGCAAGGGGCGGATCATCTACGGCGATCAGCTTCTCGGAATTCTCGCCGGCGATGTGCTGGCCCGCCATCCCGGCGCCACCATCATCGCCGATGTCAAGGCCAGCCAGCTTCTGTTCGACGAGATTGCGCGCCTCGGCGGCCGACCGCTGATGTGGAAGACCGGACATTCGCTGATCAAGGCCAAGATGGTGGAAACCGGCGCTCCGCTGTCGGGCGAGATGTCCGGCCACATCTTCTACAAGGACGGCTTCTACGGGCATGACGACGCGCTTTACGTGGCGGTGCGTCTGCTCGACATCCTCGCCCGCGCTTCGGAGACCCTGGCCGGCATCCGCGACCGGCTGCCGGAGGTCCACAACACCCCGGAAATCCGCTTCGACTGTCCGGACGAGGCCAAGTTCGCGGTGATCGAGACGGTCAAGGCCAATCTCCGGCGTGAAGGTGCGGAAGTGAACGACATCGACGGGGTGCGGGTGCGCACCCCGGAGGGCTGGTGGCTGCTGCGGGCCTCCAACACCCAGGCGGTGCTGGTGGCTCGCGCCGAAGCGGGCACACCGCAGGGGCTCGAAGCCCTCAAGGCGCAGATCCGCCGGCATCTGGAGCAGGCCGGGGTCACCCCTCCGGCGGATTTCTAGGCGGCCAGCGCCCGGCCCGGCAACGGGAAGAGCTCGCCCCAATCCCGCGCTGCATCGGCGGGCGCGGAACGGGCATGGCGGTCCCCGCGTTAACCAAACCTTAAGGGGCGGTGCCTAGGATGGCGGCGGTCCGAAACGCGGTGGCCGCATCGCGCTCCATGCGGATGCCGAGCCGGTCCCGCCACAGCCTGCCTGGAGCCTGCCCGGATGTCACTCGACAAGAAGCTGCCGATCCTGATCGTCGACGATTACAAGACGATGCTGCGGATCATCCGCAATCTGCTGAGACAGCTCGAGTTCACCAATGTCGACGAGGCCACCGACGGCTCCGCGGCACTGGCGAGGCTGCGCGAAAAGCGCTACGGGCTGGTCATTTCCGACTGGAACATGCAGCCGATGACGGGGCTCGAGTTGCTCAAGGCGGTGCGCGCCGACCCCAAGCTCAAGGACATCCCGTTCATCATGATCACGGCGGAAAGCAAGACCGAGAACGTGATCGCCGCCAAGGAGGCCGGCGTCAACAACTACATCGTCAAGCCTTTCAATGCCGAGACGCTGCACAAGAAGATCACCATGGTGCTCGGCAGTTCCTGACAGCGAAGGCGAACAGTGACGAGCGACAGCAACGACCGGCGGGAAAGTCTCGAGGCCTTCATCGACAGGCGCCTCGACAATGTCACCGACATGACCCATGGCGGCCAGCTCTTCTCGGAAGTGGTCAACATCATCCAGGCCGTGCTCGAGCGGGTGCAGAACCAGGTCTCGGCCAAGGAGCGCCGCATCGCCGAGGAGCTCGAGACCCTGGCGACGGTGATCGAACGCGCCAAGGAGGATGTCGAATCCGTTCGCCCGCACGATATCCGCTCCCATCACCTGCCGCTGGCCAACGGCGAACTCGGCGCCATCTCCTCGCATCTCGAGGAAGCCACCGGGACCATCCTCGACACTTGCGAGGAGCTCGAACAGCTCGCCGAAGCGTTTCCCGAGGTGGCTGGGGGCAAGCTGCTCGACTGCGTGACCCGGATCTACGAGGCCTGCAATTTCCACGACATCACCGGCCAGCGGATCCGCAAGGTGATCGATACCCTCGAGGTGGTGGAGCGCAGGATCGACGCGCTGCTGAGCGCCCTCGGCGACGCGCCGCCCAAGGCGGCGGAAGAAGACGGGCAGGCCTGCGAGGGCGATCCCGAAGCGAAACTGCTCAACGGTCCGGCGCTGCCCGGCACCGGCAAGACCCAGGACGAGATCGACGCGCTGTTCGGCTAGGGCATGACGGGGCCGGGGATGTCGGGAGAACCGCTGCGGGCGCAAGGCGCTGCGGGGGATCCCGCCGGCCCGACGGGCGCGCCGGCGACCCCGGGCGGCCCGCAGGACCTCGCGGCGGAACTGCCGTTGCGCTGGTTCGAGCCGGATGCCGGTACCCTGCATCGCGCGCCCGCGGGACGCGCCCGGACGACGCTCGCCACCCTCTTCCTGTCGGTATTCCTGCTGCTGACCGGATTCTTCGTTCTGCTGGTGGCGATGTCGGAGTTCGACCGCGACCGGACCCGCCTGGTGCTCGACTCGCTCGGACAGCGGTTCGCCCGCCCGTCGGCCATGCTCGGCGCCGAAAGCGGCCCGGCGGGCCTCGATCCCGGACTGCTGGAGTCTTCCGGCGAGGATGCCCGCCGCGATCTGCACCTGGGCCCGCCACTCACCGCCGAAGCCCGCAGAGCCGGCATCGTCGGCCGGATCGAGCTGGCACCGGACCGGCTTTTCGACGCGGCGGGCGAGATTCCCCGTGCGCGGTGGCTGCTGCTGGGCCGGATGGCGGCGGCCACGCGCGCCCCCCGCGGCTGGAGGCTGGAGATCGCCGCCCCCTGGCCTGACGGAACGGATGCGGCGACCCTCGCCCGCCGGCTGCAGGCGGTGCTGCGGCTGCTCGAACGCCTGGGCGCCGAGCGGACGGCGGTGCGCTACGGTCTGCGTGAAGACGGGCCGGAACTCTGGTCGTT
>CAYYZI010000207.1:0-5565 GCA_964475675.1 uncultured Geminicoccaceae bacterium | reverse complement strand
CGCGTCCAAGGTGACGGTGGCGGTCCATCAGGAACGCGAGATCGTCGCGATCCGGCCCGGATTTCACGACACCGCACTCGGGGTGGCGGTGGATGTCGGCTCCACCACCATCGCCGCCCATCTCTGTGACCTCGCGAGCGGTGCGGTGCTGGCCTCGGCCGGCGCCATGAACCCGCAGATCCGCTTCGGCGAGGATCTGATGAGCCGGGTATCTTACGCGATGATGAACCCGGGCGGCGCCGGCGAGATGACCGAGGCGGTGCGCGACGCCGTCTCGGCGCTGATCGGCGAGCTGGCGCGGTCGGCCGGCATCGACTCCACCGACATTCTGGAGCTGGTGGTGGTCGGCAACCCGATTATGCATCATCTGTTCCTCGGTCTCGACCCGACGCCATTGGGCACCGCTCCCTTCACCCTGGCCACCGACGAGCCGCTCGATCTGCAGGCAGCGGAAATCGGTATCGCCAGCACCGGAAAGACCGCCCGCGTTCACCTGCTGCCCTGCATCGCCGGCCATGTCGGCGCCGACTGCGCTGCCGTGATCCTCGCCGAGGGGCCGCATCTGCGCGAGGAGATCTCCCTGATCGTCGATGTCGGTACCAATGCCGAGATCGTGCTGGGCAATCGCGAACGCCTGCTGGCCTGCTCCTCGCCCACCGGCCCGGCCTTCGAGGGAGCGCAGATCTCCTGTGGCCAGCGCGCCGCCCCCGGAGCGATCGAGCGGGTGCGCATCGATCCCGAGACGCTGGAGCCGCGCTTTCGGGTGATCGGCTGCGAGCTCTGGTCGGACGATCCCGGCTTTGCCGAGGCAGTGGGCGCCACCGGCATCGCCGGGATCTGCGGATCGGGGATCATCGAGGCCTTGGCGGAGATGTATCTGGCCGGCATTCTCGCCGCCGACGGCACCATCCGCGGCGAGCTCGCCGCCCGCAGCCCCCGCATCCGGTCGGAAGAACGCACCTTCGCCTACATCCTGCACGAGGGCGAGCCCGAGATCCGCATCACCCAGAACGATGTGCGGGCGATTCAGCTCGCCAAGGCCGCGCTTTACGCCGGAGCACGGCTGCTGATGGACCGGCTCGGCGTGGAGCATGTCGATCGGGTGACCCTGGCCGGGGCCTTCGGCAGTCATATCGACCCCTTCCACGCCATGGTTCTGGGCATGATCCCGGACTGTCCGCTGGAGCGGGTGTCCTCGGCCGGCAATGCCGCCGGCACCGGGGCCCGCATCGCCCTCCTGAACCGCGCTTCACGGGCGGAAATCGCCGCTCTGGTGCGCCGCATCGAGAAGGTGGAAACGGCGGTGGAGCCCCGCTTCCAGGAGCATTTCGTGCAGGCCATGGCCATTCCCCATGCCATCGCCCCCTGTCCCAGTCTCGAGGCTGTCGTCTCCCTGCCCTCGCGGCCCGGCAGGGCACCCTCCGCGGTGCGCAACAGGCGCCGTCGGGTGCGCGGCTGACCGTCTTCCGGTTGCGCCGCAGCACGGCGCAGGCTACTCACACTGCATCTTTGCGCAGAGTCGGGAAGGCACTTCATGGACGATGGCAAGTTCCGCAGGCTGACCGAGGATTTCTGGGTCGCACCACAGCTCGAGAAAGAGGATTTCGCGCGGATCGCCGCGCTGGGCATCCGCACCGTCATCAACAATCGTCCCGATGGCGAGGCGATCGACCAGCTGCCCGCCGCAAAGGCGGCCGAGGCGGCGCGTGCGGCCGGTCTCACCTATCTCTCGGTGCCGGTACGCTCGGGCGGGCTGTTCCCGGATCAGGTCGCGGCCATGGCCGAAGCGGTCGCCAGCAGCGAAGGGCCCTGGCTCGCCTATTGTCGGTCCGGCACCCGTTCCTGCCATCTCTGGGCGTTTCTGGCCGCCCGGCAGCGTCGTCCGGCCGAGATCGTCGAGGCGGCAGCACGTGCCGGCTACGATCTGCGCAGCCTCTGGGCGACCCTGGAAGCGGTCCATGCCGCCGGGCGGGAGACGGAGGCGGCGCCGGCCTGAACCCGGGCGGCGTCACATCATCCGGCGCAGGATCACTTTCTCGATTTCGACCGCGGCCAGCACCACCAGTCCCACGGCGATCACCGCCAGCCAGGTAGCGGCATCCACCGGTGCGGAGTGGAACAGGAACTGCATGGTCGGCCAGTAGGTGAACAGGAGCTGGGCGGCCACCACCAGTACCACCGCCACCAGCGTCGGCCGGATGCCCACGAGCGCGTCGCGGGCGAACACCGGCTCGTGGAAACGGCGGGCGGCGAACAGATAGAAGGCCTCGGCCACTACAAGCACATTGACCGCGGCGGTGCGCGCCTCGGCCAGGGAGGCGCCGTTGCGCTGCAGCCAGAAGAACACGGCGAAGGTTCCGGCCAGCATGATCGCCGAGACGAACACCAGCCGCCACAGCAGGAAGCCCGACAGCAGCGCCTCTCCGGGCCGGCGCGGCGGCCGCTGCATGACATTCCGTTCCGGGCGCTCGAACGCCAGTGCCAGGGACAGGGTGACGGCGGTGATCATGTTGACCCAGAGGATCTGCACCGGGGCGATCGGCGTCACCAGCCCGGCCAGCACGGCGGCGACGATGACCAGCGCCTCGGCGGCGCTGGTGGGCAGAATGAAGACGATCGATTTCTTGATGTTGTCGTAGACCGTGCGGCCTTCCTCCACGGCATGGGCGATGGTCGCGAAATTGTCGTCGGCGAGCACGATCTCGGCCGCCTCGCGGGCCGCATCGGCGCCCTTGCGGCCCATGGCGATGCCGACATCGGCCCGCCGCAGGGCCGGAGCATCGTTGACCCCGTCACCGGTCATGGCGACGATATGGCCGCGGCTCTGCAGGGCCGTTACCAGACGCAGCTTGTGCTCGGGCGCGGTGCGGGCGAAGATGTCGACTTCCTCGGCCCGCCGGACCAGCTCCTCGTCGGGAATCGCGTCCAGATCCCTGCCGGTCAGCACTGCATTCGGGTTCTCGAGCCCCAGGCGCTGGGCGATGGCCCGGGCGGTGGCCGCATGATCACCGGTGATCATCTTCACCCGGATGCCGGCCGAGCGGCAGCTGGCCACCGCATCGATGGCCTCCGGCCGCGGCGGATCGGCGAGCCCGAACAGGCCGAGAAAGATCAGCCCCTCCTCGACATCCTCGTGGCGCAGGGTGGTCTGCTCGGGGGGCAGGGATTTCATGGCCACCGCCAGCACCCGTTCGCCGCGCCCGGCCATCTGCTCCATCCGCGCCACCCAGTAGTCGAGATCGAGAGGCTGCTCGCCGTCCGGCCCCCACTGGCAGCGGCACATCTCGAACAGCCGCTCCGGCGCCCCCTTGACGAAGACACAGGCGTGCCCGGCATGGTTGTGATGCAGGGTGGCCATGAAACGATGTTCGGAATCGAAGGGGATCTCGTCGGTGCGCGGCCAGTTGCGGCGTTCGAAATCTACGTCGAATCCGGCCTTCATCGCCGCCACCAGCAGCGCCCCCTCCATGGGATCGCCCTCGGTCACCCACTCCTCGCCGACCCGGCGCACCACCGCGTCGCTGCAGAGCAGGCCGGCACGCAGCATCAGCCCGAGCTGCGGCCAGGACTCGGGCTCGACCGGCCGGCCGTCGAGCAGGAATTCCCCCTCCGGCACATAGCCGGCGCCGGTGACCTCGAAAAAGCGCATCGGCGCGGCGATGCTCTCCACCGTCATCTCGTTCCGGGTGAAGGTGCCGGTCTTGTCGGAGCAGATCACCGCCACTGATCCCAGCGTCTCCACCGCCGGCAGGCGGCGGACGATGGCGTTGCGCCGGGCCATGCGTTCGACCCCGATGGCCAGGGTGATGGTCAGCACCGCGGGCAGGCCCTCGGGAATCGCGGCCACCGCGATGCCCACCGCGGCCATGAACATCTCGTCGGCGGCGAAGCCCCGCACCAGCACGCCGAAGGCCATGGCGAAAGCGGCCACCGCCAGGATCCACAGGGTCAGCACCCGCCCGAGTGCGGTGAGCTGGCGCAAAAGCGGCGTTTCCACCTCTTCCACCGCTTCCAGCATGACGCCGATGCGGCCGATCTCGGTGGCCGTGCCGGTGGCCACCACCACCCCCACGCCCTGGCCGCGGCTGACGATGGTGCCGGAAAAGACCATCGAGCTGCGATCGCCCAGCGGCGTATCCTCGGCCACCGGACGGACGTCCTTTTCCACCGGCAGGGACTCGCCGGTGAGCACCGCCTCCATCACCTGCAGGTTGCGGGCGCGCAGCAGCCGCAGATCGGCCGGCACCCGGTCGCCGGCCTGGAGGAAGACGATGTCCCCGGGCACCAGATCCTCGGCGGGGATGGTGATCCGGTGCCCGTCCCGGAGCACCGAGGCCTTCGGTGCCAGCATGCCGCGAATGGCATCCATCGCCCGTTCGGCCCGGCCTTCCTGGAGAAAGCCGATCAGGGCGTTGATCACCACCACCCCGAAGATCACCGAGGCGTCGACGATCTGGCCCAGCGTCAGGGTGACGATGCCGGCCACCAGCAGCACGTAGATGAGGACGTTGTGGAACTGCAGGAGCAGGCGCAGCCAGGCCGGGCGGCGGCGGCCCTGAGGCAGGCGATTGGCACCGAACCGTCGGCGTCGGGAACGTGCTTCCTCGCTGGTCAGGCCGTCGGCGCTCGCGTCGAGCCGGCGGAGGACTTCCTCGGCCGGCAGGGCGTGCCAGGGCAGCGTCTTGTCGGTCGTCACGCGGGCCTCCCGCCTTTCTGTCCGCCCCGTCTATCGCAGTCGCGTCCGTCTGTCGCCCTCCGGGCGCGCGGCGGGCGGCGTCTTGCCGCGGCCGGGACCGCTCCATATAAGCTCGGATGCGGGGATGGGTGGCCGAGCGGTTTAAGGCAGCGGTCTTGAAAACCGCCGGGCGGGCAACCGCCCCGTGGGTTCGAATCCCACCCCATCCGCCAGCGAGGCGTTTCCCGCCGTTTCGGCCCGTCCCACCATCGCCGGATTTTGCCGAAAATCCCAACGGATCGGCGTTGCAGACCGTTTCACGCCGTGCCACGCTGTGCCGCGACCTCCGGGGGGACGCGCGAGTGTGCGCAATCCGTCACGCCGGGGGTCGGGATTCTCGGTCGGAGAAGGCGACCGGCCGAAGCGGCGCGCGGTTCACCGCGAGGGAGAAGATGTCGGGCCGGGCGTAGTGGCCGCTCACATCGAGCGAACGTCGAGCGCGCCGCGCCGTCTCCACGTCGATCGCCGCGTGCAGCGTGTCCTTGACGCGGTGCAGCGGCCCGGCGGCGATCGCACCGGTTGGCTCGACCACCACGGCGTCCCCGTCGTTGATCCATTCTTCCGGCTCGAACAGCCGCTCGCGCCCGGGGAAATCCCCCGGTACGTCGCGCCCCTGCAGGGCGGTGGCGGTGCCGATCACCCAGCAGCCACCTTCCCGGGCGATGTGACGGAGGGTCGAGAGATAGGTTTCCCCGTTGTCCCACGTGGGGTTGACACAGATATCCATGCCCTGGGCATACAGCGCGTAGCGCGCCAGTGGCATGTAGCTCTCCCAGCAGATGAGACAGCCGAGTCGTCCGGCGGGCGTGTCGACGACGCGAAGCCCGCTC
>CAYYZI010000206.1:0-5580 GCA_964475675.1 uncultured Geminicoccaceae bacterium | reverse complement strand
ATGGGGAACGAAGGCGGCGAGGCGCGGCTCGCCGGCGGCCAGTTCGCCGGCGAAGGCGAGCTCGTCGAGATGGCGACCGGGGGCCACGTCGCATTCCAGGAAGACCATCGCCTCCACCGGCAGATCGCCGGCGGCGGCGGTGAAGTCGTCGGGCAGGAACGGCCGGTTCAGCCGTGGCAGCTCCGCCAGCCAGGGCAGGGGAACCCGTCGCGGATCCCAGAAATGGACATGGGTGTCGATGATCGGCAGCTCGGACATGGCGGCTTCTCCCGCGGCGGCTCCCCGACCGTCAGCGCAGCTCGAGGGTCAGCTCCCGCCCGCCATAGGCGTGCACGCTGTCATGGGCGCGGATGCGGACGCGGGTCACGCCCGGCGGGATGGCGACACCGGACAGGGAACGGGTGAAGGGCTGCTCCTCGACATGGGGATGCAGCAGCACGCGCTCGCCCAAAAGCGTGCCGTCGGGGGCCAGCACTTCCCATTTGTCGGCATAATGCTCCCAGCCGGTATCGGCGTGGCGCACGGTGACGTCGAACCGCCAGCTTCCGTCGCTGCTCCGGCGGGCCTCGGCGGCGACGATGTCGGCCTCGCCGGCGCGGGCCGGCGCGGCGATCAGGAACAGGCCGATGGCGAGGACGAAACAGGCTGTCCGCATGCCGGATCCCTTTGTCGCTGGCACCGGCGCCGGTGGCGCGGGACGAGACGCAATCGCCTGCAGCATGTCGACAGCGGCCGGTAGTGTAAAGCGCCGAAGGCGGGGTGCCGCCGCCGCTTCAAGCCGCTTGACAGCTCTGGTTGTGCTGATCACCCTGCCCCAAACGGCAAACGTCATCGTCAGAACAACAGCTTGCCATGAGGATCAGGGGAGGTCGTGATGCAGCTCAGTCGTGAGGATCTGCTCGAAGCCTATCGCCGGATGCGCCTCATCCGGGAGTTCGAGGATGCCGTCCACGAGGAGTTCTCGGCCGGCAACATACCGGGATTTGTGCATCTCTATGCCGGCGAGGAAGCCTCGGCGGTGGGGATGTGCATGCATCTCGACGATCGCGACCGCATCGCCTCGACCCATCGCGGGCACGGGCATTGCATCGCCAAGGGCTGCGATACCCACGGCATGATGCTGGAGATCTTCGGCAAACGCGAGGGCCTGTGCGGCGGCAAGGGCGGCTCGATGCACATCGCCGATCTCGAGAAGGGGATGATGGGCGCCAACGGTATCGTCGGCGGCGGGCCGCCGCTGATCTGTGGCGCGGCGCTGGCCGCCAAGACCCTGGGCACCGGCGGGGTGGCGGTGGCCTTTGTCGGCGATGGCGGCTCCAACCAGGGGACGACGCTCGAGAGCTACAATCTGGCCAGGGTCTGGAACCTGCCGGCGATCTTCGTCATCGAGGACAATGGCTACGCCGAATCCACCGCCAGCTCCTGGTCGGTGGGCGGCAGCCAGACCGGACGCGCCGCCGGTTTCGGCATGCCCGGTACCGAAGTGGACGGGTTCGACTTCTTCGCCGTCTGGGAGGCCGCCCGGGAGGCGGTGGAGCGAGCCCGGGCCGGCCAGGGGCCGAGCCTTCTGCATGTGCGCCTGTCCCGCTATTACGGGCATTTCGAGGGTGACGCCTGCACCTACCGGGCCCCCGACGAGGTGGAGCGGATCAAGGCGGAGAAGGATCCGCTGATGCTGTTCCGCCGCCGGGTCGGCGAGGCCGGCCTTCTCGATGAGGCGGATCTGGACGCCATCGACCGCCAGGCACGGGAGCAGATCGCCGCCTGCGTGCGCGACGCCAAGGGCGCCGCCTATCCGGGCGAAGCCGATCTGGTCACCGATGTCTACGCGTCCTACTGAGGGGAGGCCGTCATGCCCAAGAAGAGCTTTCGCCAGGCGATCAACGAGGCCCTGCGTCAGGAGATGGAGCGGGATCCCACGGTCATCCTGATGGGCGAGGATGTGGCCGGGGGCATGGGTGCCGCGGGCGAAGACGATGCCTGGGGCGGCCCGCTCGGCGTCACCAAGGGGCTGATGCCGCTGTTCGGCCGCGAGCGGGTGCTGGACACGCCGATCTCGGAAAGTGCCTTCGTCGGTGCCGCGGTGGGCGCCGCCACCACCGGTCTCCGGCCGGTGGCGGAACTGATGTTCGTCGATTTCATGGGGGTCTGCTTCGACCAGATCTTCAACCAGGCGGCCAAGTTCCGCTACATGTTCGGGGGCAAGGCCACCACCCCGCTGGTGATCCGTACCATGTACGGCGCCGGGTTCCGGGCCGCCTCCCAGCACAGCCAGTGTCTCTACAACGTCTTCACCCACATCCCCGGGCTCAAGGTGGCCGTTCCCTCCAACGCCTACGAGGCCAAGGGACTGCTGATCCAGGCCATCCGCGACGACGATCCGGTGATCTTCTTCGAGCACAAGGCGATGTACGACGACGAGGCGGAGGTTCCCGACGAGCCCTATGCGATCGCCTTCGGCGAGGCCAACGTCACCCGCGAGGGGGAGGATGTGACCGTCATCGCCCTCGGGCGGATGGTCAATTTCGCCAATGCCGCCGCCGATCAGCTCGAGGCGGAGGGGATTTCCTGCACGGTGGTCGATCCGCGGACCACTTCGCCGCTCGATCGCGACACCATCCTCGAGACCGCCGAGGAGACCGGCCGGGTGGTGGTGGTGGACGAGGCTCATCCGCGCTGCAGCATGGCCACCGACATCGCCGCGCTGATCGGCCAGGAGATCTTCGACAGCCTCAAGGCCCCGGTACGGATGGTGACCGCCCCCCATGCTCCGGTGCCCTTCTCGCCGGCGCTCGAGGACATGTACATCCCGGGGGTCGACCGGATCGCCGAGGCGGTTCGCCAGGTCCACGGACACGGCCGCCGATGAGCGAGGACATCCAGCCGATCGTCATGCCCAAATGGGGGCTGGCGATGCAGGAAGGCATGCTCGCCGAATGGCTGGTCGAGGAGGGGGCCACCGTCGACAAGGGCCAGGAGATCGCGGAGATCGAGACCTCCAAGATCGCCAATGTCTTCGAAAGCCCGGCGGCGGGTGTGCTGCGCCGGCGGGTGGCCGAGGAGGGCCAGACCCTGCCGGTGGGCGCGCTGCTCGCCGTGCTCGCCCCGGCGACGGTGGAGGAGGAGGCGATCGACCGCTTCGTGGCCGCCTTCCAGGAACGCTTCGCCGAAGCGCTGGCCGCCGGTGCCGTGGAAGCGGCGCCCGAGCCGCGCACCGTCGAGGCCGGAGGCCGGCGCATCCGCTATCTGGAAGTGGGCGAGGGGGAGGGTCCGCCGGTCGTCTTCATCCACGGTTTCGGTGGTGATCTCACGAGCTGGACCCTGAACCAGGAGGCGCTGGCCGAAACCCGGCGCACCATCGCGCTCGACCTGCCGGGACACGGCGGTTCCGACAAGTCGGTGGCCAGCGGCAGCCTCGCCGAGCTGGCCGATGCGGTGGCGGATTTCCTGCAAGCCATGGAGATCCCCCGCGCCCATCTGGTCGGCCACAGTCTCGGCGGGGCGGTGGCCCTCGCGCTCGCCCTCGAGCAGCCGGACAAGGTGGCCAGTCTCACCCTGGTGGCGCCGGCGGGGTTCGGCGAGGAGATCGCGAGCGCCTATCTCGAGGGTTTCCTGCGGGAGAAGCGGGCGAAGAAGCTGCGTCCGGTGCTGGAGATGCTGGTCCACGACCCGGCCATGATCAGCCGCGAGATGGTCGAGGAGGTACTGCGCTACAAGCGTCTGGACGGGGTCGTCGAAGCACTCTCGCGTATCCGCGAAAGCTGCTTCGACGAAGGGCGCCAGCAGATCGAGCTGCGCTCCCGGCTCGGAGCACTGGCCATGCCGGTACAGATCCTGTGGGGACGGGAGGATCGCATCCTCCCGGCGCACCAGGCCGAAGGCCTGCCCGAGGATGTCCCGGTGACCGTCTTCGAGGCCTGCGGCCATCTCGCCCACATGGAAAAGGCCGCCGAATGCAACGCCCGGATCGCGGCGATGCTGGAACGGGCCTGAGCCGTCGCGGCTAGCCGGCTTCGTCGGGCGTGGCCGCCGCCGGGGTCCCGCAACGCTGCAGGGCCACCTCCACGAAGCCGCGGCGCTGCGCCGGCTGCAGGGCGATCCGGTATTCCTGATCGTCCAGCAGCAGCCGGTAGGTGGTCGGCAGGATGCCTTCGAGGCGCTGTTTGCGCCCGTCGATCAGGGTCAGGGTGGCGCGCACCGGTGCCTGGGGATCGAACCAGGCCTCGGGCCGCCCCCCCTCGTCGCGCGCGGCCTGACCCTCGACCGCGACCCCGATGCGGCCTTCGGCCAGGCTGGCGCTGGTGCGCTGGCCGCGCGCCAGCGGCACCCTGACGAACAGCCGCGCGGTTTCAACCGCGCGGTCGCAACCCGCTTCCGGCGTCGCGTTGCGCAGCAGGAAGGCCAGGCGCTCGGCCGGAATTCCCTCCTCGAGCTTGCCCTTCACGAGCTCGAGGAGGGCCGCGACCTCTCCCTCGACGGTCTTTTCGGCATAGGCCGCACGCAGCTCGGCATAGGTCTTGGCCAGCCCCTCGAGACGTTCCTGGGAAACCGCCAGCTTCTCGTTGAGGATGCGGTTGACCTCCTTGAGGCGCTGCAGATCGGCGCGCAGGCGGGCACGTTCGGCGGCACTCTCCGAAAGCCCGGTCTGATAGGCCATCATGATCATCAGGACGAGCAGCGCGAGGCTGGAGAGAATCCCGAGCATGACCAGCAGCAGGCGGCGCCGGCGCTGGCGCTGGGTGACCCGCGAGGTGACCCGGGACCTCATCGCTGCCGCATCGCCTCAGCTCCCGTCTTCGGTGAAGTTGGGGCCGGGCACCGCGGTGCCGAGCACGTGGAGCTCGGGCTGGCGGCGTGCCTGCAGCATCTGATAGATGGCCGCCGCCGTCTCCTCCACCGATCGTCGCGTGACGTCGATCTCCGGCCAGCCCTGGCGGGCGAACAGGCGCCGCGCATAGACGATCTCCCGCCGGATCTTCTCCACATCCACATATTCGCGGCCGTAGCGGCCGGGATCGGTCTCGTCGAGGCCCATGATGCGCTGGCGGCTGCGCCGGATCTCGACCAGCGCCTCGGGCTTGATGGTCAGCCCCACCACCAGGGGATGGGTCAGCTTCTCCAGCACCGGGAGCTGGGGAAGATCGGGCACCAGCGGCACGTTGGCCGCCTTGACGCCGCGATTGGCGAGATAGACGCAGGTGGGGGTCTTGGAGGTGCGCGAGACGCCGACCAGCACCACATCGGCCTGCTGCAGCTCCTCGCTGAACTGGCCGTCGTCGTGGCGCATGGCGAAGTCCATGGCCTCGATCCGCGAGAAGTAGCTGTCGTCCATCATGTGCTGGCGGCCGACCTTGGGGCGGCCGGCGGTGCCCACCAGCATGGTCAGGGTCTGCATCACCGAATCCAGCACGGCGACGCAGGGAATGCCGCGCTGGCGGCAATGTTCCTGGAGCTGATGGCGGAGTGCCGGGGAAACCAGGGTGTAGATCACCAGCCCCGGCAGGGCCTCGACGATGCGCAGAATGCTCCCGACTGACGATCGCCCGGCAGTCGCCGCCGACCACCCTGATGCCGTTGATG
>CAYYZI010000205.1:0-5594 GCA_964475675.1 uncultured Geminicoccaceae bacterium | reverse complement strand
CCCGTGGAGCGCACCTGCGCGGCCGAGGACGACGCCTATTTCGCGTCGCGCCCTTACGGCGCCCGCATCGGCGCCTGGGCCTCGGCCCAGAGCCGGGAGATCGCCGGTCGCGAGGAACTGGAGCAGCGGGTGCGGGCGTTGCGCGAGCAGTATCCCGAAAGCGTGCCGCGGCCACCCTACTGGGGCGGCTACCGGGTGGTGCCGATCTGGTTCGAATTCTGGCAGGGGCGCAGCGACCGTCTGCACGACCGCCTGGCCTACGAGAAGCAGGGGGAAGGCTGGCGCCGCTATCGCCTGGCGCCCTGAGGCGCGCCTCTTGCAGCGCTCGGCGAGGCGGCTAGTTTGCGGACTCGGACAGAACGGGAATGTGGTCCATGGACGAGCGCAAGACGGTGTTCATTACCGGGGCCAGCCGCGGCATCGGCCATGCCACGGCGACCTATTTCGTGCGCCGCGGCTGGCGGGCCATCACCTGTTCGCGCGAGGTGGTGCCGCCGCAATGCCCGCGCAACGAGCGTCACGCCCATATCACCATCGACCTTTCCCAGCCTCAGCTTCTCGAGGAAGCGGTGGAGCGGCTGGGCGAGCTCCTGGGCGGTGAACCGCTGCACGCGCTCGTGAACAACGCCGGCTATTCGCCCAAGGGCGAAGGCGGCACCCGTCTCGGCTGTCTCGACGGCGACATGGACACCTGGCACCGGGTGTTCGCCATCAACTTCTTCGCGCCGGTGTTCTTCAGCCGGGCCTGTGCGCCGCTGCTGGCCGAGAGCAAGGGCTCGATCGTCAACCTCACCTCGATCGCCGGCCACCGCGTCCATCCCTTCGCCGGCAGCGCCTACAGCACCTCCAAGGCGGCGCTCTGGGCGCTGACCCGCGAACTGGCCGCCGATCTCGCCCATCTCGGCATCCGCGCCAACGCCGTCTGCCCGGGCGAGATCAACACCGCCATCCTGTCGCCGGGCACCGAGGAGCTGGTGGAGCGCATCCCGCTGCGGCGGCTGGGCTCGCCCGAGGAGGTGGCGGCGGCGATCTACTATCTGTGCAGCGAGGAAGCCTCCTACATCACCGGCGCCGAGATCCCGGTCAACGGCGGCCAGGACGTCTACTGAGCGGGCCAGCCGCTCACTCGCGCACGCCGCGCAATCTGAGGCTCCTGCGACGCAAGAGCTCGACGGTGGCCAGCAGGGCGATCGAGATCAGGATCAGAATGGTGGCCACCGCCAGGATGGTGGGGCTGATCTGCTCGCGGATCCCGGCCCACATCTGCCGTGGAATCGTGCGCTGGTCGTAGCCGGCCAGGAACAGCACCACCACCACCTCGTCGAAAGAGGTGATGAAGGCGAACAGGGCACCGGAGATCACTCCCGGCAGAATGAGCGGCAGCACCACCTTGAAGAAGGTGAAGGCGGGTCCCGCGCCCAGCGACTGCGCCGCCCGCACCAGGCTGCGATCGAACCCGGTCAGGGTGGCGGTCACGGTGATCACCACGAACGGCGTGCCCAGCGCGGTATGGGCGAGGATGATGCCGGCGTAGGTCTGCGCCAGATCGAGCTGCGAATAGAAGAAGTACATGGCGGCGGCGGCGATGATGATGGGCACGATCATCGGCGCGATCAGGATGCTCATCACCGTCTTGCGCAGGGGCATCTCGTTGCGGCTGAGGCCGAGCGCGGCGACCGTGCCCAGGGTGGTGGCCAGCAATGTCGCCGAGCTGGCGATGATAATGCTGTTCTTGACCGCATGCAGCCATTGCGGGTTCTGGAGGAAGTCGCGGTACCAGCGCAATGAGTAGGCGGCCGGATCGAACCGCAGCATCCCCTCGGTGAAGGTGAAGTAGGGCTCGGCGTTGAAGGAGAGCGGGATGATCACCAGGATCGGCGCGATCAGGAACACGAACACGCCGGCACAGAAGACGTTGTAGACGTAGTGCCAGACCCGCTCGGCCGGAGATGCGTAGACGGGAAGCGCCATGGTCTCACCCGAGCTTCATGTTTTCGACGCCCACCAGCCGGTTGTAGACCCAATACAGGATCAGCACAGCGGCCAGCAGCAGGGTCCCGAGTGCTGCGGCGAGACCCCAGTTGAGCGATTTCTGCATGTGGTAGGCGATCATGTTGGAAATGAGCTGGCCCGAGGTACCGCCGACCAGCGCCGGAGTGATGTAGTAGCCGATCGCCAGGATGAAGACGAGCAGGCAGCCGGCCCCCACTCCCGGCAGGGTCAGCGGCGCATAGACCCGCCAGAAGGCTTCCCAGGGATGGGCGCCCAGTGACTGGGCGGCACGCATGTAGGAGGGCGAGATGGTGCGCATCACGCTGTAGAGCGGCAGCACCATGAAGGGCAGCAGGATGTGGGTCATGGCGATGACCGTGCCGGTCTGGTTGTAGATCATCGAGATCCGGTTCCGGTCGGCGATGATCCCGATCCACACCAGCAGATCGTTGAGCACACCCTGCTGCTGCAGAATGACGATCCAGGAGGTGGTGCGCACCAGCAGCGAGGTCCAGAACGGCAGCAGCACCATGATCATCAGCAGATTGGACATCCGGAGCGGCAGCGTCGCCAGGAGGTAGGAAACGGGAAAGCCGAGCACCAGGCAGAGGGCGGTGATCAGCAGGCTGATGCGGAAGGTGCGCAGGAAGAGCGGCACGTAGATGCGCTTGTTGGCCGGCTGGGCGACCACGTTGCCGTCGGGATCGAAGCGCAGATCCAGCGCCGCCAGGTAGTAGGACAGCGTGTAGGGGCTGCTCATGCGCTTGATGAGCTTCCACACGTCGAGCTCGCCCCAGCGCTTGTCGATCCCCAGAAAGGCCTCGCGATAGGGCGGTTCGATCCGCTTGACCTTGCGCTGGGTCTTCATGATCAGCGAGCGCATGCCGCTCATTTCGTAGTTGAGCCGTGTGGCGACCTTGCCGACCGTGCGCGCTTCCTTGCTGCTGAGCAGATCGCGGTAAAGGGCCGCGAACACGCTCTCCCCGGGCAGTTCCTGCGCGTCCCACTCGCTCAGCACACTCGACACTTGCGGCCAGTAGGTGCGCACTTCCGGATTGGCCACGCTGCGCATGAGCATGTCGAAGATCGGCATCAGGAAGGTGACCAGCACGAACAGCAGGAGCGGCATGGCCAGCAGGAAGGCGGTGATCCGCCGCCGACGCATGGCCCGCGCCAGGGAGATCTTGAGCGGCGTGCCGTCGGCGGCGGTGAGCTGTTCGGGAGTGACGGCGATCTGGGCCATGCTGCGGATCCTCCCTCAGGCGTCCAGCGCCCGGCAGTCCTCCATCCGCCAGCCGACCCTGATCTGCTGGCCGGGGCTCAGGGCGAACGTGCCGCCGATGTTGGGCACCTTGACGATGAACTCCTCGTCGCCGCAGACCGAGAGGCGCACGCGAATGTGGTCGCCGTGATAGATGAGTTCCTCGACCCGGGCCGGAAAGACGTTGGGCAGGCTGCCCTCGGGCGGATCGAGCACCACCCGCTCGGGCCGCAGCGACAGGGTGGTGGGCTCGCCCACGCCCTTGATGTTGACGGCCAGCGCCAGCACTTCCCCGCCGGGGATCTCCACCCGGCAGGCGCCGTTCTCCAACGCCCGCACGGTTCCCGTCAGACGGTTGTTCTCGCCGATGAACTGGGCGACGAAGGCGTTCTCCGGCTCCTCGTAGAGCTTGGCCGGGCTGGCAAGCTGCTGGATGACACCGTCGTTGAAGACCGCCACCCGATCGGACATGGTCAGGGCCTCGCCCTGATCGTGGGTGACGTAGACCACGGTGATGTTGAGCTCGGCGTGGAGATGCTTGATCTCGTACTGCATGTTTTCGCGGAGCTGCTTGTCGAGGGCTCCGAGCGGCTCGTCCATCAGCACCAGCTTGGGTTCGAACACCAGCGCCCGGGCCAGCGCCACCCGCTGCTGCTGGCCGCCGGAAAGCTGGGCCGGGCGCCGGGCGCCGAAACCCTCGAGCCGGACCATGGCCAGCGCCCGGGCGACCCGCCGGCGCACCTCCTCGCGCGGCATCCGGCGCACGATCAGCGGGAAGGCCAGGTTCTCCTCCACCGTCATGTGCGGGAACAGGGCGTAGTTCTGGAAGACCATGCCGATGTCCCGCTTGTGCGGCGGCACTCTCGTCAGCGGCAGCCCGTCGAGATAGATCTCGCCATGGGTGGCGGCCTCGAAGCCGGCGAGCATCAGCAGGCAGGTGGTCTTGCCCGAGCCCGAGGGCCCGAGCAGGGTCAGGAACTCGCCCCGCGCCACTTCCAGATTGAGGTTCTTGACCACCAGCGTTTCGCCATCATAGGTCTTCTGGACATCGACGAAACGCACAAATCCCTGCTGCTTGTCTTCCATTCTCGACGTTTCCGCCCCTCGCCTGCCTCTCCCCCTGCCGCTCTTGCTAATGAGAGCAATCCCGACTGTAAAGCCGCGGGCGGTCCCCGCGCCCCGCCCTGCGGCACCCTTCTGCGTACCAGCGTCATACCGCGGCGGCCCGTCGCCGGCGGTTCGTTGCAAGACGGAACAAAGTTTCCGACAATTTTAACTTTCCTTGTTGCTTCAATGGCTTGATTTTTTTTATGCATCTGTTAACCATGCAGCGACTTGAATGCGCCCCCGAAAAGCTTTCACCAGCGGGTATGAGTTCCGGCCATGCAGATGAACATTCTCCTGGTTCAGCCCGCGGGCTGGAGCCTGCCGTGGCTGACCGCGATTCTCCGGGATGCCGGGCTCGACGCCTATCGCCTCGAACATGTGGGCGGCCTGCCCCAGGCGATCGAGCGGCTGGTGGATCACGGTGCCGACCTCGTCCTGCTCGATCGGGCGGCGGTCGAGGATGCCGAGAGCGCACTCCTGCGTCTGCAGTGCATCGCACCGGGCACGCCGGTGGTGCCGTTCACCACGGTGGGCACCGAAACCCTGCTCGACCGCGAGCTCGTGAGCCGCTGCATCATCCGCATCTGGCGGGCCAGCCAGGATCAGCGCCGGCTGGTGCATCGCGCCACCCACGACCGGCTGACCGGGCTCGCCAATCGCTGGCTGCTCGAAGAAAAGGTGGCCGACGCCGTCGCCCGGGCACGTCGACGCGGCGATCCCGGGGCGCTGGTCTTCCTAGATCTCGACGGGTTCAAGGCGATCAACGACCGCTACGGGCACGATGCCGGCGACTTCGTGCTGAAAACCGTGGGCGAGCGCCTGCGGCGGGTGGTGCGCGAGAGCGACACGGTGGCCCGCTTCGGCGGTGACGAGTTCGTGGTGCTGCTCGAGGAGGTGCGCAACGAGCGCAGCGCCGCCAAGGTCGCCCGCAAGCTCGAGGCGGTGATCGCCGAACCGGTACCGTTGCCGCACGGTCCGGTGGTCATCCGGGCGAGCACCGGCCTGTCGCTGTTTCCGAGCCAGGGCACCGACCTCCACGATCTGGTGCGCCGCGCCGACCGGCTCATGTACCACAACAAGCTCAACCGCCGCCTCGACGGCGCCATCGCCTGAGTCCACCGAGCTCCCGCGACAATCCTTCGCGATCCGCCCCGCAGCCGGAGCGGGGCTGCTACAGAGATGCCGGTCGACACGGCCGGTGGCGGGAGCGGTGCGCACCATGAAACGCCCGATC
>CAYYZI010000204.1:0-5601 GCA_964475675.1 uncultured Geminicoccaceae bacterium | reverse complement strand
GCCGTTGCCGCTCGGGGAAACACGCAGGAGGAGGTATCGGCCACGCCTCCGCGTGGACGTTCCCGTGCGCCCATGCTCGAACTGCGGCAACTCGTCAAGCAATACCCCTCCGGCGATCGTGCGCTGGATGGGGTCGATCTGCGGGTGCCGGCCGGCCAGGTGATGGCCCTGATCGGTCCCTCCGGAGCCGGCAAGAGCACCCTCATCCGTTGCGTCAACCGGCTGGTCGAGCCCACCTCCGGCGAGATCCTGCTCGAGGGTCGGGCCATCACCCGGCTGGGCCAGCGGGCGATGCGCAGGATGCGCCGGCGGATCGGCATGATCTTCCAGGAATACGCCCTGGTGGAGCGGCTGACGGTGATGGAGAACGTGCTCTCCGGACGCCTCGGCTATGTCGGCTTCTGGCGGAGCTGGTGGCGCCGCTTCCCGGCCGAGGATGTGGCCAAGGCCTATCACCTGCTGGAGCGGGTGGGCCTCGCCGAATATTACGACAAACGGGCCGACGAGCTGTCCGGCGGCCAGCGCCAGCGGGTCGGCATCGCCCGGGCGCTGGTGCAGGATCCCGAGCTGCTGCTGGTCGACGAGCCCACCGCCAGCCTCGATCCCAAGACCTCGCGCCAGGTCATGCGGCTTCTTTGCGAGCTGTGTCAGGAACGCGGTCTGGCCACCATCATCAACATCCACGATGTGGCGCTGGCGCAGATGTTCGTCGAGCGGGTGGTCGGCCTCCGGGGCGGCCGGATCGTCTTCGACGGGCCGCCGGTCGATCTCGATGCCGAGGTGCTGACCACCATCTACGGCGAGGAGGACTGGACCACCACCGCCTCGGCGGAGGCCCGGCGCAAGCACAAGGGCGGCCCCGGGGCCGACGAGGAACGTCTCGAGGGGATGGTCTGATGGCCGCCGGCACGGGCTTCGAAGCGGCCGCCTGGCGGCCGCCGCCGCTGATCCGCAGTCCGCTGCTGCGCTGGGGGATCGCTCTGGGCCTCGCGGTCTATCTGGCAGCGGCACTGGGCACCCTCGAGATCAACTGGCGTCGCGTCTGGGAAGGGCTCGACCGCGGCGGCGCCTTCGTCCTGGCCTTCACCGAGCCCGATTTCTCCAGCCGCTGGCGGGACATCAGCGAAGGGCTCCTGGAAAGCCTGACCATGACGGTGGTCTCCACCGTGGTCGGCATCGCCATCTCCATCCCCATCGCCCTGGGTGCGGCCCGCAATCTCGCCCCGCTTCCGGTCTACCTGCTGTGCCGCGGCATCGTCGCGGTGTCGCGCAGCTTCCAGGAAGTGATCATCGCCATCTTCTTCGTGGCCATGTTCGGCTTCGGCCCGTTCGCCGGGTTTCTCACCCTGTCCTTCGCCACCATCGGCTTTCTCGCCAAGCTGCTGGCCGAGGACATCGAGGATATCGAGAGGAGCCAGGCCGAGGCGGTGCGGGCCACCGGCGCCTCCTGGCTGCAGTGGCTGGTCTACGGCATCCAGCCGCAGGTGATGCCGCGCCTGATCGGCCTTTCGCTCTATCGCCTCGACATCAATTTCCGCGAGAGTGCGGTGGTCGGGATCGTCGGTGCCGGCGGCATCGGCGCCACCCTGAATACCGCCTTCGACCGCTACGAGTTCGACACCGCCGCCGCCATCCTGCTGATCATCATCGGCATCGTCATGGCGGCCGAATACGGTTCCAGCATGATCCGCGCCCGGATACAGTGACATGCCTCTTTCCGCCCGCGATACCAAGCTGATCTGGCGCCGGCGCGCGACCCGGCAGGATCTGACGATCTGGGCCGGCTGGTTGCTCGGCACCGCCCTCTTCGTCTGGTCCTGGCAGATCATCTCGGAGAACACGATCTGGTTCTTCGTCACCGATTCGCCGCGGGTCGCGGCGGATATCGGCTCGCGCATGATCCCGCCGGCCTGGGACTACCTGCCCCGCCTGTGGAAGCCTCTCTGGGATACCATCAACATCGCCAGCCTCGGCACCCTGCTGGCGCTGGTGATGGCGGTGCCGGTGGCCTTCATGGCCGCCCGCAACACCACCCCCAGCCCGACCTTCCTGCGGCCGCTGGCGCTTCTGATCATCGTCTCCTCGCGCTCCATCAATTCGCTGATCTGGGCGCTTTTGCTGGTGGCCATCGCCGGCCCCGGCGTGTTCGCTGGGATCATCGCCATCGCCCTGCGCTCGATCGGCTTCGTGGCCAAGCTCCTCTACGAGGCGATCGAGGAGATCGATCCCCTGCAGGTGGAGGCGGTGCGGGCCACCGGCGCCAGCGAGGCGCAGATCGTCGGCTTCGCCATTGTCCCCCAGGTGATGCCGGCCTTCGCCGGGATCTCGGTGTTCCGCTGGGACATCAACATCCGCGAATCGACGGTGCTGGGGCTGGTCGGCGCCGGCGGCATCGGCCTCGAGCTGCAATCCTCCCTCAACGTGCTGGCCTGGCCGCGGGTAACCGTCATCCTGCTGCTGATCTTCGCCACCGTGCTGGTCAGCGAGTGGGTCAGCGCCCGCATCCGCCACGCGGTCATCTAGCGGCCACCGCCGGGCGTGGTATATCGCCCTCCGTGAGCCATCACCGCGGAGGTCCGAACGTGCGTGCCACAGCCGTTGTCGCTCTCGCCTCCCTGCTCGCCGCCTGCACCACCGGCCCCGAGGGCCGGCAGCAGGTCGGCGAGCGCACTGCCACCGGTGCCGCGGTCGGCGCGGTCCTGGGCGGTGTCGCCGGGGCCATCCTCGACAAGAACGATGTGCGCGGGGTGGCCGTGGGCGCGGCCGTCGGGGCCGCCGTGGGCGGCAGCATCGGCTATCTGATGGACCAGCAGCAGAAGGAATTCGAGAAGGCATTGGAGGCCGAGCGCGCCGCGCGGACCGCCGAGGTCGAACGGGTGCGGGACGACCTGCTCAAGATTACCCTCTCCAACGAGGTCAGCTTCGATTTCGACAGTGCCGAGATCAAGCCCGCCTTCCGTCCCACCCTGCAGCGTCTGGCCGAGGTGCTGATCAAGTACGAGCGCTCGCGCGCCCGCATCGTCGGCCATACCGATTCCATCGGTCCCGAGGACTACAATCTCGAGCTGTCGCTGCGCCGCGCCGAGGCCGTGCGCCAGGCGCTGATCGAATACGGGGTGCCGCCCGAGCGCCTCACCGCCGAGGGCCGCGGCGAGGCCGAGCCCCGCGCCGACAACGCCACCGAAGCCGGACGTCAGCTCAATCGCCGTGTGGAGATCTACGTCTCGCCGGCCGAGGCCTGACCGCAGCAGCCAACGGGGAGAGAGACATGTGCCAGGGGCGCCACATACTGGCCATCGACCAGGGCACCACCAGCAGCCGGGCCATCATCTTCGATGCCGGGGGAGCCATTCTGGCCACCGCCCAGAAGGAACTGACCCAGCATTACCCGGCCGATGGCTGGGTCGAACACGATGCCGGCGAGATCTGGGCGGACAGCCTGGCCACCTGCCGCGAGGCGCTGGCCCGAGCCGGCCTCGAGGCCGCCGACATCGCCGCCATCGGCATCACCAACCAGCGCGAGACCACCGTGCTGTGGGACCGGGAAAGCGGCGCGCCGGTGCATCGGGCCATCGTCTGGCAGGACCGACGCACCGCACCGCTCTGCCGCGAACTGCTCGCCGAAGGCCTGGAGAAGCATGTTCAGGAACATACCGGTCTGCTGATCGATGCCTATTTCTCGGCCACCAAACTGGCCTGGCTGCTCGACAACGTGCCGGGCGCGCGGCAGGCGGCGGAGCGGGGGCGTCTCGCCTTCGGCACCATCGACAGCTTCCTGTTGTGGCATCTGACCGGCGGCCGGGTGCATGCCACCGATGCCGCCAATGCCTCGCGCACCATGCTCTACGACATCCATGCCGGCTGCTGGGACGGGACCCTGCTGGAACGGCTGCGCATCCCCGAGGCGGTGCTGCCGGAAGTGAAGGACAACAGCGGCCTGTTCGGCACCACCGAATCCTCGCTGTTCGGCCGGCCGATCCCGGTCACCGGTATCGCCGGCGATCAGCAGGCGGCGACCTTCGGCCAGGCCTGCTTCCAGCCGGGCATGCTCAAGAGCACCTACGGCACCGGCTGCTTCGCCCTGCTGAATACCGGCGAGACCGCCATTCCCTCGCGCAACCGCCTGCTCACGACCATCGCCTGGCGGCTGGAAGGCCGAACCAGCTATGCCATCGAAGGCAGCATCTTCATCGCCGGTGCCGCCCTGCAATGGGTGCGGGACGGGCTCGGCATCATCCGCGATGCGGCCGAAAGCGAGGCCATCGCCGCAGGCCTGCCGGATACCGCCGGGGTCTATCTGGTGCCGGCCTTCACCGGGCTCGGTGCGCCCTGGTGGGATCCGGATGCCCGGGGCGCCATTCTCGGCCTGACACGGGGCAGCACCAGGGAGCATATCGTCCGCGCAGCGCTCGAATCGGTCTGCTACCAGACCGCCGATCTGATGCGGGCGATGGCCGATGACGTGGCCGCCGCCGGCGCCGCCAGCCTTCCCCGGGAACTGCGGGTGGATGGCGGGATGGTCCGGAACAGCTGGCTCTGCCAGTATCTGGCCGACATCCTCGATCGTCCCATCGATCGCCCGGCGGTGACCGAAACGACGGCTCTGGGCGCCGCCTGCCTGGCCGGGCTCGCGGTCGGTCTCTACCCCTCGATGGAGGCGATCGCCGCCAACTGGCAGCGCGAGCGCCGTTTCCTGCCGGCCATGGACGAACGGACCCGGCGGGCGCGCCTCGAGGGTTGGCAGGACGCGGTGTCGCGGGTGCGCAGTCGGCAGGGCTGAACGGCCGCGACCGGTGCGCCTCCGCCTCGCCACCTTCAATCTCGAAAACCTGGGAGCCGAGGAAGGGCCGCCCCTGGAGCTGCGTATCCGCGCCCTGCGTCCGCAGCTCCTGCGCCTCGATGCCGACGTCCTGTGCCTGCAGGAAGTCCACGCGCAGAAGCCGAAAGGGGCGACGGAGCGCCGCCTGCTGGCGCTCGATCGGCTCCTCCGAGGCACGCCCTATGCCGGCTACGCGCGGGTCACCAGCCACCTCCCGGGAAGCGAAGGGGAGCCCGCACCCGCCGATGTGCACAATCTGGTGGTACTCTCCCGCCTGCCGGTGATCGCCCGGGAACAGCTCCACCATCGGCTGGTCGAACCGCCGCTCTACCGCCCGCATACCGCCGAGCCGCCGCTTGCCGAGCCGGAGCCGATCACTTTCGATCGGCCGCTGCTGCACGTCACCCTCGATCTCGAGGGTCGCGCCCTGCACCTCCTCAACCTGCATCTGCGGGCACCCCTGGCCGCCCCCATTCCGGGCCAGAAGCGCAGCCCCTCGGTATGGCGAAGCTGCGCCGGCTGGGCGGAAGGCTTCTTCATCGCCGCGGTCAAGCGCGCGGCGCAGGCATTGGAGGCACGCCTGCTGGTGGACCGGCTGTTCGATGCCGATGCCGAGGCGCTGGTGGCGGTGGTCGGCGATCTCAATGCCGACACCTTCGAAGTGCCGGTACGGCTGCTGCTGGCCGAGCCCGGCGATACCGGCAATGGTGCCCTCGCCCCGCGCGCCCTGGTTCCCCTCGAGCGGGCGCTGCCGGGCGATCGACGTTTCTCGGTGATCCACC
>CAYYZI010000203.1:0-5603 GCA_964475675.1 uncultured Geminicoccaceae bacterium | reverse complement strand
GTCCACCGCATCACGCCCGAAAGCGCCGGCTGGAAGCATGTCGGCTTCGAGCTGTGGCAACTGCAGCCGGGACAGCGCCTGAGGCAGGCCGCCGACGATCGCGAACGCTGTCTGGTGCTGGTCGCCGGCCGGGCCGACATCGCCAGCGGGGAGCAGCGCTGGGAGAATCTCGGCGAGCGCACCAGCCCCTTCGAGGACCGCAATCCCCATGCCGTCTATCTGCCCGGCGGCTACGGTTTCGAGCTTGTCGCCCGCTCCTCGCTGGAGCTCGCCGTCTGCTCCGCACCCGGCGGCGGATCCCACGAACCGCGGCTGATCCGGCCGGAGGACATCGCCCGCAGCACCCGCGGTACCGGCACCAATACCCGCCACATCCGCGACATTCTGCCCGAGAGCGCACCCGCCCACAGCCTGCTGGTGGTCGAGGTGATCACCCCCGGCGGCCACTGGTCGAGCTACCCCTCCCACAAGCACGACACCGACAATCTGCCCGAAGAATCGCAACTCGAGGAAACCTACTATCATCGCATCGACCCGCCGCAGGGCTTCGCCTTCCAGCGGGTCTACACCGACGATCGTTCGCTCGATCTGTCGATGGCGGTAGAGAACGGCGATGTGGTGATGGTGCCGCGGGGATATCATCCCTGCGCCGCGGCGCATGGCTACGATCTCTACTATCTCAACGTGATGGCCGGGCCGAAGCGGGTCTGGCGCTTCTCCACCGAACCCGTGCATCGCTGGCTGCTGGGGGGCTGACGGCAGCTTCCGCAAAAAAACGGGCGGCTTCGACCCTGTCCACCGCCCCATCTCCAATCCCGGTGCCAATATGCTCGCTGGCACGCGCCTCGAACAGGGCACGCAGGTCCCGATACAACTCGGGCGTTCCGGGCTCACGGCCGGGGCGGCTCTGTTCCTTCGTCGCCGGAACGACAGCCGGCTGTTCCGCCTTCGTGCCGCGAGCGTCCTCCCTTCAAAATCGCCTGACATTGTCGATCGTGCCGA
Organism: uncultured Geminicoccaceae bacterium; assembly: GCA_964475675.1. Lineage (GTDB taxonomy): Bacteria > Pseudomonadota > Alphaproteobacteria > Geminicoccales > Geminicoccaceae > JALSRW01. The sequence goes on along the minus strand of CAYYZI010000203.1, from coordinate 4,601 downwards.
GCCCCTGTCCACGGCGTCGATCCGGCGTTCCGGTCCTCGCCGGATTCATGCCCGAATTGCGCGATACGGCCCGATAGGGCAAACTGTGCAGTCGCATACTCCGAGGACAGGAACGGGATTCGTGGTGCCATGGCGAAAACCCTCGGGCAGGCGCTGCGGGAACGGCGCATTCGCCTCGGCGAAACACAGGAATCCGTGGCCTACCGGATCGGCTGCGACATCGGCACGCTGGGCCGCTGGGAGCGACACCGGGCCCGCGTCACCTCCTGCCGCGAGGCCCTGCAGGCCTATCTCGGCTGCGACCGCCAGGCCTTCGAGGAGCTTCTCCTCGCCCAGGCCGAAGCCGTCGAACGGGAAAGGCGCCGGCGGGCCGATCCCCTTTTCGGGGAGACCGCAGCCGCGCAGGAGAGGCCGCCCGAGCACGGGTCCGCCGTCGCAGAAGAGCGGACCGCCATCCTCGATCTCGATGCCTTGCTCGAGCGGGGCTGGAAGCTCGAAGAGATCACCCGCACGCTGCTCGACATCGACTGCGAGACGGTCGAAACCCTGAAGCCGGAGGTGCAGGCCGCGTTCGCCTGGTGGAACGGGATCCATTCGCTGTACCCGGGCTTCTGGCGGGTACTGTACCGGGAACCGCGGCAGATCCTCGGCTACTGGCTGGCCCTGCCCGTCACCGCCGGCGGCTTCGAGCGGCTACTGCACGGAGAGGTGGTCGACAGCGGTCTCGGGTCCGCCGATCTCGAGCACATCGCGGTCCCCGGCCGGTACAAGCTGGCCTTCTCGATCTTCACCCTGCGCAAGCGGGCACGGACCGAGGAGAACCGGGTCGTGCTGTTCCGGTCCTTCGTCGGGCGTCTGGTGGAACTGGCGCGGGCCGGCATCTTCTTCGAGGAAATGGTGGCCCCGGCCTACAGCTTCGAAGGGGAACGCCTCTGCCGCCTGTTGGGCATGTCCGAGGTCGGCTTCCAGCAGCGCCCGGCGCCGGCGGACCATGATCACCCGTCGCGGCCGGCGCCCATATATCATCTGCGGCTGCTGCCGTTTCCGCGTCGCGGCCGCATCGCCCACCAGCAGGAACTCGCGGCACTCTATGCCGAGGCGCCGAGAGAGGAGGAGAGCGCGAGCGAACAGGCCGATCTTCCGCGCGCCGCGGCACTGCGTGCCATCTGGAACTCCCGCGAGATGGTGGTCGCCCGGCGGCGCATCTGCGAACTCGCGGAAATGGGCCCGGTGGGTACTGGCGGCGCCCAGGCCGAGGTGCTGGGCTTCTTCGAGGAGCTCCACCACTATCTCCAGCGGGGCGAAATCTCGCGCGAATTCGTCTGGCTGCGGTATGGCTGTTTCATCGACCTCTATTACGCGCTGCTGCGCGACACGATCCTCGCCTATCAGCGCGAATTCGAGGACGAGAGCTGGTATGCCGGCTTCGTTCTCCTCAAGCGGGAGGCCGACGCCCACGCCATCGCCCGTCGCCGGCGCATGCCCGAGGCGCGCACCATCCAGCGGATGCTCGCCGAGGAGCTCGAGCGCACGGCACTGCTCCTCTCGCCGGACCGCCGTCCCGGGGGATGAGCGATCCTGGCCGGTGGCTCCGCAACGGCTACGGCCAGCGGTCGCGAAGCCCGTACCAGGCATAGGCCGCTGCCAGATAGAGCGGGCGCAGCCGCGGCAGCGGAAAACGCGGCAGCGGACGGGCCACGAACTCCGGCAGCGGGCCTTCGAAGCCGCGACCGGCGAGCTGGGCCGCGGCGGCGGCGCCGAACCAGCTCCCCATCGCCACGCCGTTGCCGTGATAGGCCAGCGCCAGCCAGGCCCCCGGCCGGCCCGGTAGCGGCGCGAGATGCGGCAGGCGGTCGCGGGACAGGCAGGCCAGGCCCCACCAGGCGTGATCGATGGCGACATGCCGCCAGGCCGGGAAACGCTCCGCCAGACGTTGCTGCATCCAGTGCACCCGGCGTGCGAACACCGCCGGCCGCGGCCAGATCCCGCCACGGGCGCCGAACAGCAGGCGATTGTCGGGCAGCAGCCGCATGTAGAACAGCAACCGGCGGGTGTCCGACACCAGCGCCGGCACCGTCCAGCCCTGGGCGGCGCGTTCGGAGAGAGTGAGCGGACGGGTCACCATGATGCAGGAGAGAACCGGCAGGGTCCGTCCCGCGAGCTGCGGCGCCAGCGGCTCGGGGGTATGGCCGTTGGTGGCGATCAGCACGCGTGCGGCCCGCACCGTGCCGCGCTCGGTATGCAGACGATGCAACCGCCCGTCGGTCTCCCAGGCGAGTACCGGCGAATGTTCGTGGATGCGCGCTCCCTGTTCGACCGCGGCCCGCGCCAGCCCGCGCGCATAGCGCAAGGGATGCAGGCCGAAGCCGTGCGGGATCACCAGCGCCCCGTGGTTCTCGGCCAGGCTCACGCCCTGTTCGGCGAGTTCCTCGGGTTCCAGCACCTCCCAGTTCTCGCCGAACAGCTCGGCCACCTCGAGCGCCTCTTTTTCGAGCTCCTCCCGGCGCCCCGGCCGGTGGGCGATCAGCAGCTCGCCCTCTCCCGTCCGCTGCAGATCGATGCGGTGCCTGGCGGCGAGATCGGCGACCAGAGCGATCGCTTCCTTCTGGGCCACGAACCAGCGGCGGGCCTCCCGCTCGCCGAAGCGGTGCCAGATATCGCGCCAGCCGCGCCCGCCACCACCCATGCAGCAGAAGCCGCCATTGCGGCCCGAGGCGCCCCAGCCGATCGCCCCGGCTTCCAGCACGCGCGCCGAAAGCCCGTGATCGCGCGCCAGGTGGAGCGCCGCCGACAGGCCGGTGATGCCGCCGCCGATGATCGCCACATCGGCCGCCGCGTCACCGCCCAGCGGATCGACCCCCACGGGCAGCGGCCCGCCGCGCCGATGCCAGTAGGTGGCCGGCGGACGGCGGGGATCGAAGAGCTCGGTTTCGTGAACCGGGGACGCCGTGACGGCGAAACTGGACATCGGATATGGTCGGCACTAGCCATTGTGGCGAATGGTGCGGTGCGCTCTGGGAAACACGCCCTTGGGGACGATGGTCAAGCCTGTTTTGCCGCCAGCCTACGATCTCGTGGTCATTGCCGGCGAGCGTGACGCCTTCGACCGCGCCTGCGAGCTCGCCCGCACACGCGTCGAGGACGGCCTGCTGGTCTGGAACGAACGCCGCGACCGGCTGCAGATGGCGGTGCTGCTGGAGCCCGAGGCGGCACTGCCGATCACCCTGCAGGCCCTGTCGGTGTTCGTGCTGGCCCTGGGCGATGCGCTCGGCGGCTTCACCGCGCCGGCGCTGCCGCTGGCGCTGCGCTGGCCGAACATCGTGCTGGTCGACGGCATGGAGCTGGCCCGGGCCCGTTGCGCCTGGAGCGATCCCGCAGCGGCGGACGACAGCCCGGCATGGCTGGTCCTCGGTGTCGACATGCCATTGCACGAGCCGCCCGAGCCCGGCCGTGAGCCCGATCGGCTGACCCTCGAAGGGGCGGCCGGCGAGCCGGTGGCGCCGGCAGAAATCGTCGCGCAGATCGCGCGCCATTTCCTGCTCTGGGTGGATCGCTGGCAGAGCCAGGGCTTCGCCCCCATCGCCCGCGCCTGGAACCAGCGCCTCGACGGGATGGGCCGGGTGCAGACGGTGAAGCTGGGCGGCATCGAGGCCGCCGGCATCGTCGAAGGACTCGATGCCGAGGGGCGCCTGCTGGTCGGCGGCCGACCGCTCGGCCTGTATGAGCTGCAACCGGAGTTGCTGTCCCGGCCATGCTGATGCTCAAAACCTTCCGTTTCGATGCCAGCGACGAGCAGGTCTTCGAGCGCGCCGCCGCGGCCGGCGAATGGGCGATTCCCGGCGGTTTCCTGTTCGCCGGCGACAGCGCCGAAACCCTTTCGGGCAAACGCCGTCAGGCGTTCGAAAGCGGCTTTCTCGGTCTCGACAGCTTCGGCTGGTCGAGCTTCGCCATCGTTTCCGAAATCGCCGAAGAGCGGTTCGAGGAACTGGTGACCGGGCTCGCCCGTCGCTTCGTGCGGGATTTCGGCGCTCCCGACATGGCGGCGGCATTGCCGGTGGCGCGGGGCGAGCTGGAATTCGCCCGCGAACTCTGCTGCCATCCGGTCAACACCGTCCTCGTCGTCGAGCGCAGCCTGTCCGAGGAAGGGATACGCGAGCGCTTCCGCACCCTGCACCGGGAGGCGGTCCAGCATGCCCGGATCTGGGACATTCTCGAAGAAGGCGGGCCCGGGGAGAACGGGCCGTGACCGGAGACCGATCCTTCTGGCCCGGCTGCGGCTTCGAGACCCTGGCCCGCGACGGGCGCGGCCGGCTGCGGGTCACCGAGGATTTCCTGCGGCTCTACCTGATGCGGCCGGAACTGGCGCCGCAGGCGGAGAGCTGCAAGGCGGAACGGGCCCTGCACGCGGCATTGATGGAGGATCCGAGACGGCCGGTGACCCCGGTCAACCTCCTGCGCATCCGCGATCGTGACGCGGTGGAGAACTGGGAGCTGTTCATCGCCTTCCGCGACCGGCTGCTGGCCCAGGAAACGATCGAGGACGCCTACCCGTCGCATCTAGAGACCCCGCTATGGACAATGTAGTCGTGGACACCGCCAAT
>CAYYZI010000202.1:0-5637 GCA_964475675.1 uncultured Geminicoccaceae bacterium | reverse complement strand
GAGCCCAGAGAAACGGCATCAGCACATATCCCGCAGCCTCCACGGCGGGTCCCACCACATCCAGCAGAAACAGCGTCGAAAGGCCGAGCCAGCCCGGCGTCCCGTAGCGCCTGCGGCCGATCATCCGGTGATGGGCCGCCAGGCTCTCGAGGGCGCCGCGATGCCAACGGATGCGCTGCCGGGCCAGGGCAGCTAGGCTTTCCGGCACCTGGGTCCAGCAGACCGGTTCGGGGACGAAGCGGATCTCGTAGGGCCGGCCACGCTCGCGCATGAAACGGTGGAGGCGCAGCACCAGCTCCAGATCCTCGCCGACCGTGGCGGTGTCGTAGCCGCCCACCGCCAGCACCGCCTCGCGGCGGAAGATGCCGAACGCGCCGGAGATGATGAAGAGTGCGCCGAAGCGCTCGAAGGCGAGGCGGGCCATGGTGAAGGCGCGCATGTATTCGATCGTCTGCAGCAGGGCCAGGGGATGGTTCGGCAACCGCACCTCGACGACACGGCCGCCGCGCACCCGGCAGCCATTGGCGACCCGCACCGTGCCGCCGACGGCGATCGTCTCCTCGCCGCCCTCGACGAAGGGCTGCACCGCGCGCAGCAGGCTGTCGGCCTCCAGCAGACTGTCGGCATCGGCGGCGCAATAGAGCTCGCCCTCGGCGAGATTGATGCCGGCGTTGAGGGCGTCCGCCTTGCCGCCGTTCTCCTTGTCGATCACCCGCAGCGCGGGATTGCTGGCCGAACGGTAGACCCGCCGTTGCCGTGCGTGCGGCAGCGGGCCGGCGCCGGCGACCTCCTCGGGCTCGAGGGCGAAGCGGGTCTTCAGCCGTTCGAGCGTGCCGTCGCTCGAGCCGTCGTTGACCACGATCACCTCGAAATCGGGATATTGCAGCGCCAGCAGGGCGCGTACCGCCTCCTCGATGGTCAGCTCCTCGTTGTAGGCCGGAACGATCACCGAAAGAGAGGGGGCCAGATCCACGAGCTCGCTCCACAGGGCGCGGGTGCGCCGCGCCGGCGGTCGGGTGGCCATCGCCCAGAGCGCGATCAGCATCAGGGTGAAGTAGAGCAGGTTCTGGGTGATGCTCACCAGCAGCACCAGCAGGGCCACGAGCTGGGCCAGCAGCAGAAAGGCCGGCCAGGCGACGACGGTCATCGAATGCTGCCTCCATCGGCTGCCAGAGGGGTGCCACCCAGTCTCCGCACCGCCTTGCCGGCGCGGAAGCGAACGGTGGGGTCGGGATCCTCGAGGCAGGGGCGGAGCAGGCCGAGAAGGCCGACCAGCCTGCGTCTGCCGGCGGCGACCACGGCGTCGGCCCGCAGCCGCGGCTCGGGATCGTTCAGCATCCGGGCCAGGGCATCGAGGCCGAGCGGATGTTTGAGATCGAGCAGCGCCATGGTGGCGGCGCGGCGGATGGCGGGCTCCTCGGAGGCCACTTCGGCGGCGATGCTTTCGGCCAGCGCCGTCAGCCCCGCGGCTCCGGCGGCCTTGAGCATCACCACCCGGCGGCCGGGCGGGCAGGGCTCGCCGAACAGCTCGGCGAAGGCCTGCGGACGCTGCTCCGCCAGACGCTGCCAGAAGGGGAAGGCGGCCGGGCTGGCGAGCGCCGGATCGTAGCGCGCGCGGCTTTGCAGCAGGCGCCGGGCGGCATCGCGATCGACCAGCGCCGCGGCCGCCGCCACCCGTGTCCCCGCGGCAGCATCGGAGAGTGCGGTGCACAGCGCCCGGGTAACCTTTTCGCCTCGATAGATGGCCAATCGGCGCGCCGCTTCCGCCCGCAACCCCGGGCGCCAGGAGCGGAGCGCCCGCAGAAGGCGGTCGACCAGCCCCAGCCGCGCGCCGAGGGCGGCCAGCCGCTCCCGCCCCTCGCCGCGGACCATCTGGGCAAGTTCGTCGATCAGCTCGATCAGGAAGGCCGCCGGCAGACCGCGCAGAGCAGCCGGATCGAGCTCGGCCTCGCCGCCGCGCAGCCGGCCGAGGATCAGCCGCCGAGCAGCCTCGCGCTGGCGGCTCCGCTGCTCGCCGCGCAGTTCGGTGGCGAGCCGCCGCAATACCAGCACCAGCAGGACCAGCAGTGCCAGCAGCACCAGCAGGAGGGTGAGCTGCCAGACCAGCCACAGCACATGCTCGAGGAACGGGTCGCTGGCGGCCATCGGCATCCCGCTCTCAGAAGGCCAGGCTGAGGCCGAGGCCGAGCGTGCGACGCAGGCCGCCCTCGCTGCGGTCGTTCAGGCCCAGATCGAAGAACACACGCAGACGGTCGTCGAGATCGACGGCGAAGCCGGCGAACACACTGCGTGCCAGGGTCGTGCCTCCTTCCACCTCGTCCCGTTCGATGCTGGTGCCGGCGAACAGCCGCCAGCCGGGGCGCGGGATGCCGTCGATGCGGGCGGCGAGGCCGAGATCGCGGCCGCCGGCCTCGTCGCGAGTCTGGACCACCGCGGCCGTCGCCCAGAGGCGGGCGTCCAGGAAATACTGGGTGATGCCGAGTTCGAGGCTGTCCACCCGACCTTCGGGGTACTTCTTGAGTCGCAGTCGGGCCGAGCCGACGGTGTCGCCCAGCCGCCCCGCACCCTGCCGCAGACGGTGGCTGACGCCCAGCAGCCCTTCGACATGCGGCGAGAAGTCGGCATCCGGCGTGCCGCCGAGGCCCAGCACCAGGGTGGTGGCCTCGGCCAGCCGCCGCTCCAGCGACAGGAGGATGCCGACATCGCTGGCGCCGAACCGGCGTCGCAGGTCCAGCCTGCCGCGTAGCCAGGTCCTTTCGTCCCAGCGCCAAGCGAGTTCCGCCGAGCCTTCCCGCCAGGGCTCGCGGTCGCTGTCGTCGTATTCGCTGAAGCTGCCGCTCAGAGTAAGGCGAAAGCGCCGCCGTTCGGCCTCCAGCCCGGCCAGACGGCGGCGTACCAGCTGCTCGTACCCCGGCGCCTCGAGGATCCTCTCGTAATAGGCCGAGGCGAGGCGCAGATGCCCGCGCCTGCGGGCGATGTCGGCAGCCGTCAGCAGCGCCTCCGGATCCTCGGGGGCGAGCTCCCGCAGCCGTCCGAGTGCGGCTTCGGCACGGTCGAGCCGGCCGGCGGCGAAATGGATGCGGGCGGCCAGCAGCCAGGGACGTGGATCCTCGGCTGCCACCTCCAGGAGCGGCCGGAGTGCGTCCAGAGCATCCTCCCGGCGGCCGGCGAAGAACAGGGCGCGGGCTCGGGCGAGGTGAAGATCGGCATAGTCCGGGGCGATCCGGATCGCGTTCCCGAGTACGGTGGCCGCCTGCGCGAAGCGCTTCAGATCGGTCAGGATCTGGCCTTCGAACAGCAGCAGATCGGCATTGCCGGGCTCGGCCCGCAGCGCCGCCCGTATCCGCACCAGCGCCTCCTCGTAGCGGCCCTGCTCGCGCAGGCTGCGCAGCAGCGCGACATCCGGGGGTGCTGCCAGCGCGGTGGGGACCACAGCGAGCCCGAATAGGAGAAGTGCGAGCAGCAGCGCCGGCGCTCCGCCCGGCGGGCGGTGACGCGGCCGGATGGACATCGGCGGTTCCGGCGTCAGGCCGCGTGCCGGGCCAGGGTCTTGGTGATGCGGACCGCCAGCTCCTCGGGAATGAAGGGCTTGACCAGATAGTCCTCGGCACCCAGCGACAGCCCGCCCACCACGTCGCGTTCCTGCTTGCGGGCACTGAGCATGATCACCGGCAGGTTGGCGGTTTCGGGAGCGTCACGCAGGCGCTTGAGGACCTCGAGCCCGTCGAGACCGGGCAGCATGCCGTCGAGCACCACGAGATCGAGCGGCTCCCTGGCGGCGATTTCGAGACCTTCCTCGCCGTCACCGGCGGTCAGCAGCTCGTGGCCGTGCCCCTCGAGGGTGAAGCGGAGCAGCTCGACCAGCAGTTCGTCGTCATCGATCACCAGGATCCGTGCCATGACGCCTCCGATTGCCTGTCCCCTGCGGAGCCGTATCCCCATCGGCTCCTGCTGCCCGCATTCCATCACCAAAAGGTTTCATTAAGGTTAACGAATGGTTGCCCGTGCCCGGTCGCGGCGATGGGGTGCGGCAGCGCCGGGTATCGTCGATGCTCCGGCCTGCCTCGACGCGGCAGGGACGCGGATCAGAGGCCGAGACGGTCGAGGAGCGTGGTGATCGGGCGCAGATAGCCGCTGCCGAAGAGATGCAGATGCACCAGCAGCGGATAGAGATTGTAGATGTCCTTCCGGAGCTCGAAGAAGCCCGGGGCGATGCCCGCGATTTCGGCATAGTGCTCGTAGAAGACACGATCGAAGGGGCCGAACAGGGTGGTGAAAGCGAGCTCGATCTCGGGATGGCCGAAATAGATCGCCGGGTCGGGAAAGGCGGCGATACGGCTGCCCCGCACTAGGATGTTGCCCGACCAGACATCGCCGTGGAGAAGGGCGGGGTGTCGCGGCTCCTCGAGCCAGCGATCGAGCCGTGCCGCCAGACGCTCGATGCGCCCGAACGCGGCGGACGGGAGGCGGCCCGATCGCCGGGCGAGGCGCGCCATGTGGAGAAGCCTTCGCTCCCGGAAAAACGGCAGCCAGTGCTCCATCTGTCCGTTGGGCTGGGGCAGGGGGCCGATCAGCGTATCCCGGGCGAGGCCGAAGGCCGGGGCGGCGATCTCGTGCAGCGCTGCCAGCAGTTCCGCCGCGTGCTGCTGGGCCGGACGGTCGGGCGGCCGGTCGTCGTGCTCGACGTATTCGAGCACCAGCATGTCCGACGTGCTGGCCAGCACGGCCGGTACCGGGAGTGCGCTGCGGCGCCGCAGTTCCTCGAGCATCCAGGCCTCGATGCCGAGATCGGGGCCGGATCCTCGCGAGCGTTTGACCACCACCCGCTCGCCGCCCGGCAGATCGACCCGACAGACCTCGGCGATGCAGCCGCCGGCGAGCGGCGAAATGCGCGAGGGGCGCCGGCCCAGCAGCGCCGCGACGCGGTCGGCGAGCTCGTTCATCCGGGCAGGAGGCGTTGGCGCAGCACCGCCACCAGACCGTCCACCGCCTGCTCGATCAGATCGAGGGCGTGTTCGTAATCGGCGATGCCGCCGTACCAGGGATCGGGAATGTCGATGCTCGGCGGGTTGGCGGCGAACTCCATCAGCAGGCGGATCTCGGCCGGGCTGTGGCGGGGCTGCAGCCGCAGGAGCTGGCGGGCATGGGCGCGGGTGGCCGGCAGGATCAGGTCGAAGGCGGTGAAATCGCGGCGCCGGATCGGCCGGGCGCGCCGCACCGGCATTCTGTAGCCACGCCGCTCGGCCACCATCCGCGCCCGGCGATCGGGCGGGTTGCCCTCCTCCTCGGCGCTGGTGCCGGCGCTGTCGACACGCAGTTCGAGGCCGCTGTCGTCGAGCCGATGGAGCAGCACCGCCTCGGCCATCGGCGAGCGGCAGATGTTGCCGGTACAGACGAAGAGGACACCGAAAGGCCGATCGCGCATGCCGTGCCGTTGCCTCCGCGAGCTTCGCACCGAATCGGGCATAGGGCCGAAGCCCGTCCGCTTCAAGCCCGCCGGCCGCCGCCGCGGGTTCAAAAGGCCCGCCGGCTGCGCTATGCGGGAGAGCGTGCCCGCACAGAGGGAGGCCCGAGACCGTGAAACGTCGTGCATTTCTGGCGAGCGGCAGCGTCGCCGCCACCGCCACTGCCATTGCC
>CAYYZI010000201.1:0-5641 GCA_964475675.1 uncultured Geminicoccaceae bacterium | reverse complement strand
CGGCACCAGCTATTCGATGTTGCAGACCATGGCCGAGCTGCACAAGGTCGCCCGCTTGAAGGGCCAGCACATCGGTCCCGCCGGGCTCTTCCACATGGCGACATTGGGCAATGCCCGAGCACTCGGTCTCGAGGGAGAGATCGGCAGCCTGCGGCCCGGGCGCATCGCCGATCTCGTGGTGCTCGATCCGCGGCGGCGGCCGGCACTGGCCCACCGTCTGGAGGCGGGGGCCGCGGAAGAGGTGTCGGAGCTGCTGCTGGCGCTCGCGATCCTCGGCAACGAGCAGATCGTGGAAGCCACCTTCGTCGCCGGGCGCCCCCTTTACGCCTGCCCGGGGAGTGGCGTAAGCGTCGTGCAGCCATAGCGAAATGTCCCGCGCCCATGGCCGCCCTTCCGGTGGCGGGAGCGTGTGGCGAAAACCGGGGGAGTGCCGTCATGTTGACCGAGCAACTGGCCCAGGCGCCGAACGATCTCGAACCGTTCTGGATGCCGTTCACGCCCAACCGGCATTTCAAGAAGGAGCCGCGGCTGATCAGCGCGGCCGAGGGTCTGCATTATCTGACCCCCGACGGCCGCAGGATCCTCGACAGCTCGGCCGGGCTGTGGTGCTGCAATGCCGGTCACGCGCCGCGGCGGGTGGTGGAGGCGGTGCGCCGCCAGATCGGCGAGCTCGATTTCGCCCCCTCCTTCCAGTTCGGCCATCCCCACGCCTTCGAGCTGGCGGCCAGGCTGCGCGATCTGTTCCCCGGCGATCTCGACTACGCCTTCTTCACCAATTCGGGATCCGAATCGGTCGATACTGCGCTCAAGCTCGCGCTCTGCTACCAGCGGGTGATCGGCCAGGGCAGCCGCACACGGGTGATCGGCCGCGAGCGCGGCTATCACGGGGTCGGCTTCGGCGGCATCTCGGTGGGGGGCATCGGCGCCAACCGCAAATGGTACGGGCCGCTGCTGCCCGGCGTCGATCATCTGCCCCACACGCGGGTGCTCGAACACACCGCCTTCTCCCGCGGCCAGCCGCAATGGGGGGCGCATCTGGCGGACGAGCTGGAGCGGATCATCGAGCTCCACGATGCCTCGACCATCGCTGCGGTGATCGTCGAGCCGGTGGCCGGATCGATCGGCGTCTATCCGCCGCCGGTGGGCTATCTCGAGCGGCTGCGGGAGATCACCGAACGGCACGGCATCCTGCTCATCTTCGACGAGGTGATCACCGCCTTCGGCCGGCTGGGCAGGGGCTCGGCCTCGGAGTATTTCGGGGTGCAGCCGGATCTGGTGACCACCGCCAAGGGGCTCACCGGCGGCACCATCCCGATGGGTGCGGTGATGGCCAGAAAGGCCATCTACGATGCCATCGTCAGCGACAACAACGGCCCGGACCACGCCATCGAGCTGTTCCACGGCTTCACCTATTCCGGGCATCCGGTGGCCACGGCGGCGGCGCTGGCCGCGCTCGACACCTACCGCGAGGAACGTCTGTTCGAGAATGCGGCCGAGCTGGCACCCCATTTCGAGGAGGCCGTCCACTCCCTGCGCGACTGCCCCAACGTCATCGACATCCGCAATCTCGGCCTGATGGCGGCGGTCGAGCTGTCGCCGCGCGAGGGTGCTCCGGGGGCGCGCGGCTACGAGGCCATGGTCCGCGCCTTCTTCGACCATGACATGATGATCCGCATCACCGGCGACACCATCGCATTGTCGCCGCCGCTGATCGCCGGTCGCGCCGATGTCGACGAGATGGTGGGCCGGCTGCGGACGATCCTGACCCGCCTCGACTGACCGGCTGTGGCGCCGCGCCGGCTCAGCTCCGGCCGGCGCGGATCTCGTCGAGGGTCGCCGCCACCCGGTTGCCGTGGGGATGCCAGAGCCCGCGCTCCATCGCCTCGGCGAAGCGGGCCGCCATCTCCTGCAGCGCATCGGGATTGTTGTCGGCGAGGAAGTCGCGCACCTCGGGATCGAGCAGGTAGGCCTCGAACAGGGCGTCGAAATGATGGTCCTCGACGAGGCGGGTGGTGGCGGCGAAGGCGAACAGATAGTCGACGGTGGCGGCCATCTCGAAGGCTCCCTTGTAGCCGTGCCGCATCACGCCGCGGATCCATTTGGGGTTGGCCGCACGGCCCCGCACCACCCGGCCGATCTCCTCCTTGAGACGGCGCACCCGCGGCGTCTCCGGACGCGAGTGATCGCCGAACAGCACTTCCGGTTCGCGACCGGAGAGCTCCGCCGCTGCCGCCACCAGCCCGCCGATGAACTGGTAGTAGTCATCCGAATCCAGGATGTCGTGCTCGCGATTGTCCTGGTTGTGGAGCACCAGATCGACCGCTCCGAGCCGTTCCCGCAAGGCACCACCGGCCTCGTCGCCCTCGAGACCGCGCCCGTAGGCGAAGCCGCTCCAGGCGAGAAAGGCCTCGGCGAGATCGCCGCGGCCGCGCCAGCCGCCTTCGTCGATCAGCGCCTGGAGCCCCGCCCCGTAGGCTCCGGGCATGGAGCCGAACAGACGCAGGGTGGCCAGACGCCGCGCCCGCTCGGCGGGGATCCCTTCCGCTTCGAGCTGCGCCCGGCGGGTCCGGGCAGCGGCCGCCAGCGGGTTCACTTCCGGCGGTTCGTCGAGAGAGGCGACCGCCCGCACCGCATCGTCGAAGAGCTCCATCTGGGCGGGGAAGGCGTCGCGGAAAAAGCCCGAGACCCGCAGCGTCACATCCACCCGCGGGCGGCCCAGCACCGTCGCCGGAACCACTTCCACCCCGGTCACCCGGTGGCTCGTAGGTTCCCAGATCGGCCGGCAGCCCAGAAGTGCCACGGCCTGGGCGATGTCGTCGCCGCCCGTGCGCATGTTGGCGGTGCCCCAGGCCGACAGCACGAGGCGCCGGGGCCAGCTTCCATGAGTCTGGGCATACCAGGTCATGACCTCCTCGGCCGCCTTCCAGCCCAGCGCGAAGGCGGTGGGGGTGGGCACCGCGCGGGTATCCACGGCGTAGAGATTGCGCCCGGTGGGTAGCACATCGGGCCGGCCGCGGGTGGGTGCACCGCTCGGACCGGGAGCGACGAAGCGGCCGTCGAGACCGCGCAGCAATGCAGCCATCTCCGCCCCGCCCGATCGGTCGAGAGCCGGCGCCAGCCGTTCGCGCACCCAGCCCAGTACGGCGCGGCTTCGCGTCCAGTCGGCAGCCGGTTCGAATTCGCCGGCGATCAGGGCGCGGGCCAGATGTTCGAGCCGCTCGACGGTATCGCCGGTGCTGCGCCAGGGATCGGCGAGCAGACCGGCGAGGACCGACGGCCGCGGTCCCTGCCAGGGCTCGCCCGGCCGGCAGTCCAGCGGATCGAAACCCCCGAGCCCGAGGTCGGCGGCGAGCGCGCGCAGGATCGAGGCGTCCGCCTCACTGCCGCCCGGGCGCGGAATGCGGGCGATGGCCGTCAGCAGGTCGATCCGCTGCGGGCCTTCCGGCGAGCGACCGAAAATGTGCAGCCCGTCCCGGATCTGCAGTTCCTTGAGCTCGCAGAGATGGTTGTCGAGGTCCTGCAGCCAGGTCATGGCATCCTCGCCCATCTCCAGCCCGAGATCGCGGTCGAGGCCGAGCCGGCGGCTGGTCATCAGGATCTCCTCGGCCAGCGGCTCCATGCGCCGCGGATCGAGCTGCGAGGCCTCCCAGTACTCGTCCACCAGCCGCTCCAGCTCGCGCAGCGGTCCGTAGGTCTCGGCGCGGGTCATCGGTGGTGTCAGATGGTCGACGATCACGGCCGCCGTGCGCCGCTTGGCCTGGGTGCCCTCGCCGGGATCGTTGACGATGAAGGGATAGAGATGGGGCAGGGGACCCAGTGCCGCTTCCGGCAGGCAGCTCTCCGACAGGGCAAGGGCCTTGCCCGGCAGCCACTCGAGATTGCCGTGCTTGCCGAGATGCACCACCGCATGGCAGCCCCAGATCTCGCGCAGCCACAGATAGAAGGCGAGATAGGCGTGCGGCGGCACCAGATCGGGGCTGTGATAGGTGGCCACTGGGTCGATCTGGTAGCCGCGGGCCGGCTGGATGCCGAGCATGATGTTGCCGAGCGGCAGTAGCGCCAGCGCGAAATCCTCGCCCTCGAGATGGGGATCCGCCTCGGGCGGTCCCCAGCGCGCGTCGATGCGCTCCCGCAGCTCCGCCGGCAGTGTCGTGAACCAGCGCCGGTATTCGGCGAGCGGCAGCCGCACACGGATCCGCCTGTCGCCACGTCCGGCGAGGCGGTTGGTCGGCCCCTCCCGGAGCATGGCGATCAGCGCATTGCCGTCGGCTGGGATGCCGTCAACCGCATAGCCGGCCTCGGCGAGTGCCCGCAGCACGGCGATGCAGCTTTCGGGGGTGTCCAGGCCGACCCCGTTGGCGAGGCGTCCGTCGCGGTTCGGATAGTTGGCGAGCAGCAGGGCGATGCGCCGTTCGGCAGGAGAAGTGCGAGCCAGCCGCACCCAGGACGCGGCCAGCCCGGCCACGAATTCCATCCGGTCGGCCACCGGCGCATAGTGCATCAGCGGGCATTCGGTGGCCGGATCGACCTTTGCCAGCTCCTTGAAGGCGACGGCGCGGGAAAGAATGCGCCCGTCGACCTCGGGCAGGGCTACGTGCATGGCCAGATCGCGCGGGCCGAGCCCCTGCGGATCGGCCCGCCAGCGCGGTTGGTCGACGGAAGCGAACACCAGCTGAAGAACCGGAACGTCGAAGCGCGCCAGTGGCCCGCCCGCGCCGCTGCCCGGGCTGCCGGTGGCGAAGGCGGTCGCATTCAGCAGGATCGCCGGGGGATGGGACCTGAAGAGGGCATCGAGGCGGGCCTGGGCCTTTTCGTCCTTGAGGCTGGTCACGAAGACCGGCAGCGCCGTGAGCCCGCGCATCTCCAGCGCCTCCACCAGGGCCTCGATGGGAGCAAGGTCGCCGCTCGCGAACAGCGCCCGGTAGAACAGAATGGGGGCGACCGGCCGGCCGCGGGCCAGATGCCGCTGCACCGCATCGGGCTCGAGCAGCCCTTCTGCCGGAAGCCAGGCGGCGGCAGCCGGCAACGGCACCGGCTCGCGCCAGTCGAGATCGCGGCCGATCAGGCTCGCCAGATAGCGCAGGCACTGTTCGGCATTGGCGATGCCGCCATGGGTCAGATAGGCCCAGATGCGGGTGGCCGCCGCGGCGTCGATGCTGGTGAGCCGGGCCAGCTCGGGGTCCGGCTTGTCGTCGCCGGGCAGGACGATGAGCGGAATGCCTTCTTCCGCGCAGGCGGCGGCGATCTGCTCCAGGCCGTAGCTCCAGTAGCTCCTGCCGCCCAGGAGCCGCAGCAGCACCAGCCGCGCCCGCCGCACCGTCTTGTCCAGGTAGAGATCGACCGAATAGGGGTGCGACAGCTTCAGGAAGTTGGCCAGACGGAGGCTCGGAAGATCCGCATCGCAGGCGGCATGGGCGCGGGCGAGACAGCCGAGTTCGGTGTCCGCCGCCGACAGGATCACGATCTCCCCCGGGCTCTGGTCGAGATCGACCGCCTCCTCGATATCGGTGCCGCTGGCGGCGGTGGCGCTCAGGAGATGCATCGCCGGCTACGCCCCCGGACGCGATTTGACGACCAGCGGCAGGCCGGCCACCACCAGGTCCACCCGGGCGGCGAGGACTGCGACCCCCCCCCCCCCCCC
>CAYYZI010000200.1:0-5646 GCA_964475675.1 uncultured Geminicoccaceae bacterium | reverse complement strand
AAGCACCGCTATTGCAGGTCGGCGACTACCTGACCGGTCTCGACGGCGGCGATGGCCGGTCTGGCGAGGGTCGCGGCGTCGGCGTACCACTGGTCGGTGAGGAAGGGTTCGAGCGGGGTGTGCGAGCGGTCGCCGTGCGGCACCATGTGCGTATGCGGCTCGACCTTCTCGAGGAGACCCGCCTTTTCCATGTCGGCGACGATGCGCTTTCGGGCCTCGAAACGGTCGAGACCGCGATAGGCCTCGGGCGCGTTCTCGTTCATTCGCCCTCGGGCGTCGATGACGCTGATCATCTCCAGCCCGTGCCGGCGGCCGATCTCGAAATCGTTGAAATCGTGGGCCGGGGTGATCTTGACGGCGCCGGTACCGAATTCGGGGTCGACATGCTCGTCGGCGATGACCGGAATGCGACGGCCGACCAGGGGCAGGATCACATGCCTGCCGACCAGATCGCGATAGCGCTCGTCCTCCGGATGGACCGCGACGCCGGTATCGCCGAGCATGGTCTCGGGCCGGGTGGTGGCGACGACGATGAAGCGCCCCTCTTCGCCCTCGACCGGATAGCGGAAATACCAGAGATGGCCGCGGGTTTCGACCTGCTGCACCTCGAGATCGGAGAGCGCCGTCTGGAGCTTGCAGTCCCAGTTGACCAGCCGCTTGTCCTTGTAGATCAGCCCCTGCCGGTAAAGGGTTACGAAGGCACGACGGACCGCCCGCGACAACCCTTCGTCGAGGGTGAAGCGCTCGCGGCTCCAGTCGGGCGAAGTGCCGAGCCGCTTGAGCTGGTGGATGATCTGGCCGCCCGATTCCTCCTTCCACCGCCAGACCTCCTCGAGAAAGGCCTCGCGCCCCATCTCCCGCCGGTCGCGGCCTTCGGCGGCGAGCTTGCGCTCGACCACCATCTGGGTGGCGATACCGGCATGGTCGGTGCCCGGCTGCCAGAGGGTGTCGCGCCCGCGCATGCGGTGGAAGCGCACCAGCGTGTCCTGGATGGTGAAGGTCAGCGCATGGCCCATGTGCAGATTGCCGGTGACGTTGGGCGGCGGCATCATGATGCACCAGGGCACGGTCCCTTCGCGCATCCGCGGCGCGAACAGGCCGGTTTTCTCCCAGGCCTCGTAGATGCGCTGTTCCACCTCGTTCGGGCGGTAGGTCTTCTCCAGCATGCGCCAACCCATCGGAAAAGGAGATGTCGGGGCTTCTCGCAACTGCGAAGGCGTTTAGGCGAAAGGCGCCGGCGCGGCAAGGCGGGCGACCGCCGGCCGGCGCCGCAGGCCGGCTCTGGCCGGCGCGCGCTGCGCAGCGTAGGAATGGCCCGTCACGGGTGGTGCGAATGCCGGGAGGTAGGCGGATGCGGATCCCGCCGAGTATCGCTCTGAGCCTGCTGCTGGCCGCCTGCGCCGGGCCGCTCGTGCCCTTCGCCACCGACAGCCCGCCCCTGATACTGACCACCATCGACAAGGCCGGGATCGGCGACGACCGGGCCCGCTTCCGCGAGATCCTGTGCGCGGTGGAGGCCGACCACGGCGCCGAGTGGCCGCACGACCGGCCCTGCGAGCGGACCCTCTGGAAGGTCGATGGCGAGCCGTCGCCGAGCGGCCGGCCCGTCTCTCTCGGCCCGCCGGCGATGCGCTTTCGGGTGGTGCTGGTGACCGGATTCGGAGCCGACTGCTTCGCCCCCTATGTGCGGCTGCTGGAGGATGCCGAGCCGCTGATGCGCGAGCTCGGCCATCGCCTCGAACAGGTCCCGGTGACGGCCTTCGGCGGCGTCGCCCAGAACGCCCGGATCGTGCGCGATTTCGTCGAGAGTCTGGCCCTCGAGCCCGGCGAGCGGATCGTGTTGCTGGGCTATTCCAAGGGGGTGCCGGACAGTCTCGAGGCGCTGCGCAGCTACCCCGAACTGCGGGAGAAGGTCGCCGCCTTCGTCAGCCTCGCCGGTGCGGTCAACGGCTCGCCACTGGCCGAGGTGGTGCCGGGCTGGATCGAGGAGCTGGTGGCGCTGCTGCCGGGCACCGCCTGCCATATGGGCGACGGGAAGGCACTCCAGGATCTGCGGCCGAAGGTGCGCCTCGAGGCGGTGGCCGAGGCGCCGGCAATCCCGCCCGTGCCCAGCTTCTCGCTGGTTTCCTTCGCACCGGAGAAGGAGATCTCGAGCCTGCTGCGGCCGTTCTGGGGCAAGCTCGCCGGCGCCGATCCGCGCAACGACGGCCAGCTCCTCTGGTACGATCAGCTGGTGCCCGGAAGCACCCTTCTGGGCTATCTGCGGGGTGACCATCTGGCGGTCGGCGTGCCGGTCGCCGAGCGCATGCCGCTGCTCGCGGCCGAGCGTATCGACCGCAATGGCTTTCCCCGCGCCATCCTGCTGGAAGCGGTGCTGCGCTACCTCGAGGAAAGGCTGGGCGAGCCGCGGGTCACCCGACCGCCGGCAGCAGCGGCGCCGCCTCCCCGATCGTCACCAGACGGCGGATCTCGTCGCTCTTGAGTCCCACCGCCCGCGGCCGGCGCACGCCGGGCAGCAGCACCACATCGTAGAGCTCGCCGACGATGCCCTCGAAGCGCAGCCAGTGGCGGATCTCGCCGCTGTCGAGATCCACGACCAAAAGGCCGCAGCGGGGAACGGCGCCTCGCGCCTCCAGTTCCCGGTCCAGCGCCAGGCCCCGGAACATGGCATCCCCCCGGGGTTTGGAGATGCCGACCACCGCCCAGTTGCCATGGAAGGCCAGACCGCGGGCATAGCCCGGGCAGAAGGTCACCCGCTCGAAGCGCCCGCTCGCGGGATCGAGATGCCCCAGCCAGCCACTGCCGGATTCCAGGAGCCACAGGCGATCGCGGTACCAGCGCGGCGAGTGCGGCATCGACAGCCCCTCCGCCACCACCCGGTCGGTCGCGAGATCGATCACCACACCGCCCTCGCTGCGGTGATCCCGCCAGCCATCGGCGACATCGCAGCGAGCCACGGCGGTGACATGGGCGGGCAGGCCGTCGCGCAGGGCCAGGCCATTGAGATGGCAGCGATCCTCGGCCGCCAGGCGGGTAATGAAGGGCGGCCGCCAGAGGGGCAGGAAGCTCGCTGTCTCGCTGACCGTGGCGAGACAGCTCATCAGCGTGTTGACGAACAGCAGCCGCCCGTGGCGGTCGCGCGCCAGATCGTGAATGTCCAGTTCGCCGGTGGTCCAGGCGAGCTGCGGCACGTACAGCCGATCGAAGCCCTCGCGGTCGGGGCGGCCGTCGAGCGCGTCCCGAAAGCGCCAGATCTGGAACAGCGTGGCCAGATAGAGATCGCCGCCATCGGCGCTCGCCCACAGCCCCATGGCGCGGTTGAAGCTTCGCTCGAACACCGAAAGGCGACCGTTCTCGCGGCGGCCGATCAGAAAGAGCTTGCCGGACTGGTAGGTGGACAGCGCGAGCGCGATGTCGGAGGCCGCCAGCCAGTCGGGGAAATGGCGCGAGCAGTCGATGCGCAGCAGCGGATGCGCGGCCGTCGTCATGCCGGGGAAACCTCGCGGGCGATTGTGGGCCGCGAACAAGGATAGAGAACCACCGCGCCGGGCTCAACCGGTGGGTATGACAGGGGCCTCGCCGCTCAGCGATCGAACTGATAATGCCGCACCCGGCGACCGATCCAGCGCACCAGCCACCAGGGCGCCAGCCCGCCCAGAGCGATGGCCAGCAATGCCTGGACGATCGCCCGGCCACCGATCGCCTGCCCCCGGTCGAGCGTGCCGATCATGCCGTCGATGACGAACCCCAGGATCAACCCGGCGCCGATGAAACCCGCGAACCGGGCCCCGCGGTTCCAACGCTCGCGGACGAGCCATCGGCTCCGCACACGCTGCCTGTCCACCGGACTGCCTCCTGATCTCTTCGAGTTGGCAAGATAACAACATCCGGACGAAATCAGAAGGGTCACGAACCCGATGTCCGGTTCATCCCGTGATAGCGCAGGAACAGAAAGCGGCCGGCGCC
Organism: uncultured Geminicoccaceae bacterium; assembly: GCA_964475675.1. Classification (GTDB taxonomy): domain Bacteria; phylum Pseudomonadota; class Alphaproteobacteria; order Geminicoccales; family Geminicoccaceae; genus JALSRW01. The sequence goes on along the minus strand of CAYYZI010000200.1, from coordinate 1,680 downwards.
GTAACGACGCTCCTGCTCGAGCGCGTATCCGATGGGCGGCGTGAACGCCTCGCGGGCGGCCAGCTCGACGATCACCCGCGCCTCCGGCACCAGCCAGTCGCCGGCAGCCAGCCGCTCGAGGGCGGGCAGCGCGAGGCCGCTGCGATAGGGCGGATCGAGGAACGCGATGTCGAAGGGCTGGCGGGCGCGTCCCAGGCGGGTGGCATCCGCCGCCATCACCCGGATCGCACCGGCATGCGGCAGCTTCTGGAGATTGGCCCGCAACACGGCCAGCGCCGCGCGCGCGTTGTCGACCAGCAGCACCTCGCGAGCACCGCGCGAGAAGGCCTCGATCCCGACCGCCCCGCTGCCCGCGAAGAGATCGAGAAAGCGGCTGCCGCGCAGCTCCGGCTGGCCATGTTCGAGGATGCTGAAAAGCGCCTCACGAGCGCGATCGCCGGTCGGCCGCACCGCCTCCCCCGGGGGTACCGCCAGCCGCCGTCCCTTGAGGGATCCGGCGATCACCCTGACGCTGCTCACCGCCGCCGACCGTGACGCGGCGCGCCTCCCGGCTGCGCCGGCAACAGACCACCGAGCTGCTCGCGCAGGGCCTTGGCCGGCACCTCGTCGATCATCCGCCTGGCCAGACGCCCCAGATGAAACGGCCCGTAGGAAATGCGGATCAGGCGGTTGACCTCGAGCCCGAGATGTTCGAGCACGCGACGCACCTCGCGGTTCTTGCCCTCGCGCAGCCCCACCATGAGCCAAAGATTGGCCCCCTGTTCGCGATCGATGCGGGCCTCGATGGGACCGTAGGCGATGCCGTCGATGGTGATGCCTTCGGCCAGTGCCTTCAGCCGCTCGGGAGCGACGCGCCCGAAGGCGCGCACCCGGTAGCGGCGGATCCAGCCGGTCGAGGGCAGCTCGAGACGGCGCTTGAGCATGCCGTCATTGGTCAGCAGCAGCAGCCCTTCGGAATTGAGATCGAGGCGGCCGATCGGCATCAGCCGCGGCAGGCTGCGGGGCAGCAGGGTGTAGACGGTGGGCCGCCCCTCGGGATCGCGGGCGGTGGTCAGCACCCCCCGCGGCTTGTGGAAGCGGAACAGGCGCGGCCGCTCGAAGGCCGGCAGCGGCTCGCCATCCACCTCGATGCGCTGCTCCGGGCCGACCCGGATCGCCGGGCTGTCCACCACGCTGCCGTCGACCCGCACGCGACCGTCCTCGATCAGGCGCTCGGCGTCGCGCCGCGAGCACAGTCCGGCCCGTGCGATCCATTTGGCGATACGCTCGCCACTGGGCATCTGTTCGACTGGCTGTTCGGCCTTCAACGGGTCTCTCCTGCGGCCTTCACGAAGGCCTCGATAATGGTATCGTCGCCCGGATCGATGCGGTATTCGGGATGCCACTGCACACCCAGGCAGAAGCGTCGTGCGGGTACCTCGATGGCCTCGATCACGCCGTCGTCGGCATGGGCCGAAGCCACCACCCCCGGGCCGAGCCGGTCGGCCGCCTGATGGTGGGCGCTGTTGACCGCCATCCGCCGCTTGCCGGTGATCCGATGCAGCAGGGTTCCCGGCCTGATGGCGATCTCGTGTCCGGGCTCGGTCCGCGCATTGGGCTGCTCATGGGCCAGCGCTCCCGCGATCGCATCCGGGATATGCTGAACAAGTGTTCCGCCCAGCACCACGTTCAAGAGCTGCT
>CAYYZI010000199.1:0-5652 GCA_964475675.1 uncultured Geminicoccaceae bacterium | reverse complement strand
GATTCCACTTCCGGCCTCTGGTACGACACCTCGGCCCACATGCTGTGGATCGGCGACCGCACCCGTCAGCCGGACGGCGCCCATGTCGAGTTCTGCCGGGGCATCGCCAACCCGCTGGGCATCAAGGCCGGCCCCAGCATGACCGCGGACGAGCTGCTGCGGCTCCTGGACATTCTCAACCCCGCCAATGCGCCGGGCCGGATCACGGTGATCTCCCGCATGGGCGCCGACCGGGTGGAAACCCACCTGCCGGGCCTCGTCCGTGCCGTCCAGCGCGAGGGCCGCAACGTGGTCTGGTCCTGCGACCCGATGCACGGCAACACCATCAAGACCAACAACGGCTACAAGACGCGTCCCTTCGAGCGGGTGCTCGGCGAGGTGCGTGCCTTCTTCGCCGTCCATCGGGCCGAGGGTACCCATGCCGGCGGTATCCATATCGAGATGACCGGCCAGGATGTCACCGAATGTACCGGCGGTGCCCAGGCCATCACCGAGGCGCGGCTGTCGGATCGCTACCACACCCATTGCGATCCCCGGCTGAACGCCCAGCAGAGCCTCGAGCTGGCCTTCCTGATGGCCGAGGCGCTGAAGGAGGAGCGGGCCGCATTGCGCGCCGCCTCCTGAAATGGACGGCAGCGAGTTCCCGCCGGAGCCGGCGGTGGAACGCTACACCGACAAGTATTTCGCCAAGACCCGGGCGATCATCGAGCGGTTCGGGGATTGCGAGGTCACCTATGCGGTGTTCATGCGGCGTCCGGTGCTGTGCACACCGCGCCTCGCCCTCGAATGGCTGGAGAACATCGCCCGTGCCCGCGAAGCGGCGCTGAAGATCGAGCTCTTGCACGAGGAAGGGGGCTGGGTCGGCGCCGGCGAGCCGATGATGTACATCTCCGGCCCCTTCCGGCACCTCGTCGATCTCGAGACCATCTTCCTGCAGAAGCTCGGCGCCGCCTGCGTCGCCGCCTTCAACGCCTACACCATGTGCACCGATCTTCCCTATGTCGCCTTTCTGGCGATGGATGCCCGCCACTGCGCCGGCTCGGAAATGGCGGAGATGATGGCCTATGCGGCGAGCGTGGGCTCGGCGCGCGCCCGGCGCGAGGCCAATGCCAAGGGGTTCATCGGCAACGCCACCGACGCCACCGCCCATTATTTCGGCCGCGAGCACGGTCTCGGCACCATGCCCCACGCCCTGATCGGCTATGCCGGCAGCACCGTGCGGGCAGCCGAGATGTTCCACGAGACCTTCCCCGACGATCCGCTCTACGTGCTGGTCGACTATTTCGGCCGCGAGGTCACCGACGCCCTCGCCGTCTGCACGCGCTTCGCCGATCTCGCCCAGGCCGGCAGGGTGGGCATCCGTCTCGACACCCATGGCGGGCGCTTCGTCGAGGGACTCGATGTGGCCGCCTCCTACGCCGTCCTCGAGCGCCATGCACCGGCGGCGATTCGGACCTACCGCACGGAGGAGGAGCTGCGCTGGCTGACCGGCACCGGGGTCACCGCCGCCGCCATCTTCCACATGCGGGAGAAGCTCGACGAGGCCGGGTTCCCGGAGGTCAAGATCATCGCCAGCTCCGGCTTCAGCCCGCAGAAATGCAAGCTCATGGCCAGCGTCCAGGCGCCCATCGACATCATCGGCACCGGCAGCTTCCTGCCCGAGCGCTGGAGCGAGACCTACGCCACCGCCGATGTGATCGCCTATGACGGCGAGTATCGCGTCAAGGTCGGCCGCGAGTTCCTGTTTCCCGATAGATCCCGCTGACGGCAGCGTCGCCGCGGCGGATGGTCCGCGCCTCTCCTGGCGAACGCATTGCGCGTGCCTTCCCCGGTGTAATGATCTCAATGGTTGATTCCCGCCTCCCGTTAGGGCAATCTTAACGACAGGGTCTCATACTCCTCGGTCGGCAGCCACCGACGGGGAGACTTTCGCATGTGGGCATGGCTGGCCAAGGGCCTGATCATGGCGCAGCTCGCGGCCTTGCTGGCCGCCAAGGGCGGTCTGATGCCGAGCGCCCTGGCCTTCGCCTTCGGCTACTGACTACCGAAGCAGCCGATCGGCCGGGCCCGTGCCGCGGCTGCCGCCCCCGCCCTACGGGCTATCGGCCAGGAAGAACTCGACCAGCTCACGCGCCGTGTCTTCCGGTGCTTCCTCGGGCAGGAAATGGCCGCAGGGCAGAGCCCGCCCCGTGACCGGTCCGGCCGCCTTCTCCCGCCACACCGCCAGCATGTCGAAACGGCGGTCCATGAACCCCTTCGCTCCCCAGAGCACCAGCAGCGGGCAGGTGATGCGCTTGCCGGCATCGGCCCGGTCGTGGGCCAGATCGATGCTGGCGGCGGCCCGATAATCCTCGCAGGTGGCGTGAATCATGGCGGGGTCGGAGAAGGCCTGCTCGTAGGCCTCCAGCGCCTCCGGGGCGAAGCTGTCGGCCGCGCCCCCCGACCAGCGGCCCAGGGTCCAGTGCAGGTAGAACAGGGGATCGCCGCCGATCAGCCGCTCCGGCAGGGGATCCGGCTGGATCAGGAAGAACCAGTGGTAGTAGCCGGTGGCGATTTCCTGATCGACCGACTCGAACAGGGTGCGGGTGGGTACGATATCCAGCACCGCCGCCCGACGGACCCGGTCGGGATGGTCGAGGCACAGGCGATGGGCGACCCTGCCCCCGCGATCGTGGCCGGCCAGCAGGAAGCGGGAAAAGCCGAGCTCCTCCATCACCTCGACCATGTCGCGGGCCATCGCCCGCTTGCTGTAGGGGGTATGATCGGGGTCGGTCACCGGCTTGCCGGAAGCGCCGTAGCCGCGCAGATCGGGACAGATCACGGTGAAGCGCTGGGCCAGTACGGGGGCCACCTTGTGCCACATGGCATGGGTCTGGGGATAGCCGTGCAGTAGCAGAAGGGGCGGCCCGTCGCCGCCCTGGCGCAGGAAGATCTCGGTCCCCGGGACGGCGATGCGGCGCTCGCGGAAATGTTTGAACATGGCCTCGCTCCGCTGGCTCAGATGGCCGCCATGTAGCCGCCATCGACATAGAGGATCTGGCCGGTGACATAGCGCGAGGCATCCGAACAGAAGAAGACGGTGGCCCCCACCAGATCCTCGAGCGCACCGAAACGGCCGGCCGGGATGCGTGCCCGCATCGCCTCCTGCCAGGCGGGATCGCGATAGAACACCTCGGTCAGCTCGGTGCGGAAATAGCCCGGCCCGACGGCATTGACGCGGATGCCGAACTGCGCCCATTCGGTTGCCAGCGCCCGGGTCATGCCGAGAAGGCCGGATTTGGAGGCGCCGTAGGGGGCGGCGCCGGGTACACCCACCGCCGATGTCAGCGAGCAGATGTTGACGATGGCACCGCCCCCTCCTTGCCGCATCACCCGGGCCGCGGCCTGCGCCGCGAAGAACGCGCCCTTGAGATTGGTGTCGAGGATCCGGTCCCAGACTTCCTCGCTCACCTCCAAGGACGGGCAGATCTGCTCGGTCCCGGCATTGTTGACGAGAATGTCGATGCCGCCGAGGTCCTCGGCCGCACGCTGCACCGCCTGGCGCAACCCCTCGATGTCGCGGACATCGGCGACATGGGCAACGGCCCGCCCGCCTGCCGCCTCGATGGCACTCTGGGTCTCGGCCAGCACATCGGCGCTGCGGGCCAGAAGCGCCACCTGGGCACCGAAGCGGGCGAGACCTTCGGCCAGAGCCCGGCCGATGCCACGGCTGGCCCCGGTCACCACGGCCCTGCGCCCCTTGAGCGAGAAATCGGCAGCCACCGGTTCGAGCATCCCACCCCTCCCCTGGTTCCCACCATCCTGCCCCGGCCGCGCCGGGATGCAAGGGGGTGCCGCTTGCGGCCTTGCCGATTGCGCGCCCGCGCGTCACCCTGTGGCCGGTCGATGGATGGAGGAAGGCGGCTTGAAGAGGGAAGGTGCCGGGCGGCCGCAGGCGGCCGAACCCATGGTGCGGGTGGAGAAGGTCAGCAAGCGTTTCGACGATGTGCTGGCGGTGGCGGAGGTCGATTTCACCCTGGAGCAGGGCGCCTTTCTCACCATCCTCGGCCCCTCGGGCTGCGGCAAGACCACCCTGCTGCGGATGATCGCCGGCTTCATCGAGCCCAGCGCCGGTGAGATCTGGATTCATGGTCGCCCGGTCCGCGATCTCCCGCCCTACCGCCGTTCGGTCGGCATGGTGTTCCAGCGGCTGGCGCTCTTTCCGCACATGACGGCGGCGCAGAACATCGCCTATCCGCTCAGGATGCGCGGCTTTCCGCGCGAGGAGACGGCGGCCAGGGTGGAGCGCTATCTGCGTCTGGTACAGCTCGAGGGGCTGGGCGAGCGGCGCATCCACGAGCTCTCGGGGGGCCAGCAGCAGCGCGTGGCGATCGCCCGGGCGCTGGTCTTCGAGCCCGATCTGCTGTTGCTCGACGAACCCCTGGCCGCCCTCGACCGCAAGCTCAGGCAGGAGATGCAGCTCGAATTCCGGCGTATCCAGCGCGAGCTCGGGGTGACCACCGTCAACGTCACCCACGACCAGCGCGAGGCGCTGGTGATGTCGGACCGCATCATGGTCATGGATGCCGGCCGCATCCAGCAGATGGCGGTGCCCGAAACCCTCTACCACGAGCCGGAGAATCGTTTTGTCGCCGGCTTTCTGGGGCTCACCAACTTCCTCGCCGGCGAACTGCTCGACAGCCACCGGGGCCATGCCCGGTTGCGCATCGGCGGCATGCTGGTCAGCGGGCGCGTGGCCGACCCCTCGATCCCTCCCGGTGCGCGGGTCGAGGCAGCACTTCGCGCCGAGCGGCTGTGCATCCTGGAGGAGGATCCGGGCGAGGGATGGGACACGGTCGAGGCCGAGATCCTCGAAGTCATTTTCGAGGGGGAACGGCTCGTCTATAGTGCGCGCGCCGAGACCTTGGGCGATGTCCCGCTGCGCTTCGTCGATGCCGATCCCCTGCGTCACCGCAGGCACCGGCCGGGCGAGCGTGTGCGGATCGGCTGGCGGGCCTCGGACCTGATGATCTTCCGAGCCGACCCCGAAACGCCAACAACGGTCGGCCAACCGGAGAGGGAGGACAATGCATAGCAAGCCCCGCAATCTTCGTCTGCCGCGCCGGCGCTTCCTGACGAGCACCGCCGCCACCGCCATCGCCGCTCCCTACCTGCTGCGTCTGCCGCGGGCGCTGGCCCAGGAAAAGCCGACCGAGATCATCGTCCGGGCATGGGGCGGGGTGTGGGTCGAGGCGCTGAAGAAGGGGGTGTCCGATCCCTTCACCGCCATGACCGGCATCGAGGTGCGGCACGATCTCACCGAGGACAACGAGATCCGTCCCAAGATCTGGGCGGCGGTGGACCAGGGCCGGATGCCGCCCATCCATGTCAACTGGGACACCACCACCAACGCCACCAAATCGGCGCTGCGGGGGGTCACCGAGGATCTGGGCGACCTCGCCAATCTCGAGGGGCTCTTGCCGCTGGCGAGGCCGGTGGGCCTCGAGGGCTGGCCGCTCGTCAATGTCTATTCCTACGCCTATGTGCTGGCCTACAGCCAGAAGGCCTTCCCCGAACGGGCGCCGGAGAGCTGGAACGCCATGCTCGATCCCGCCTTCCGCAAGCGGGTGGCGATGTACGACGACGGGATCGGCCTCTTCGCCCCGGCCCAGA
>CAYYZI010000198.1:0-5671 GCA_964475675.1 uncultured Geminicoccaceae bacterium | reverse complement strand
GCCGCGTCTCGACCGCATCGTCTTCGAGGTGGGCCAGGAGCCGCTGGTGGCGCTTTTGCGCCTGCAGCGCGGCGAGGTCGACATCCTCGGTGACGGCATTCCCCCGGCCAAGTTCCTGGAGATCATGAACGATCCCGAATGGCGGGACAATGTGGTCGAGGGCGGCCAGCTCCATACCGGCTATGTGGCCATGAACGTCACCCTGAAGCCGTTCGACAATGTGCTGGTGCGGCGGGCGGTCAACCATGCCATCAACAAGGATCGCATCATCCGCATCATCAACGGCCGCGCGGTGCCGGCGACCCAGCCCCTGCCCCCGGCCATGCCCGGCCACGACCCGAACTACAAGGGCTACGCCTTCGATCCCGAGAAGGCCAAGCAGCTCATGGCCGAGGCCGGCTACGCCGATGGTGTCGACACCGAGCTTTATGCCATGAACACCGATCCCAACCCGCGCATCGCCCAGGCCATCCAGCAGGATCTGGCGGCCATCGGCATCCGCGCCGAGCTCAAGGTGCTGGCCCAGGCCAATGTGATCGCCGCCGGTGGCGAAAAGGACGCGGCACCGATGATCTGGTCGGGCGGCATGGCCTGGATCGCCGATTTCCCCGATCCCTCCAACTTCTACGGCCCGATCCTGGGCTGCGGGGGTGCGGTGCCGGGCGGCTGGAACTGGTCCTGGTACTGCAACGAGGAGCTCGATGCCCTGGCCGCCAAGGCCGATGCCATGGTGGATCCGGCCAAGGCCGAAGAGCGGATCGATCTGTGGCGGCAGATCTTCCTGCGCATCATGGACGACGCCCCTTGGGCGCCGATCTTCCACGAGCAGCGCTACACCATGAAGTCGGACCGGCTCGGCGGCCCCGACGCCATCTTCGTCGACCCCGTGCACATCCCGGTCCATTACGACGAGGTCTACATCAAAGATGGCCAGTAACCACACGATCCACCGCCACCGTCACCATTTCGGCTGGGACAACGCGATCCCGCCGGTGATGACGGTGGCGCCAGGCACCACCGTCACCTTCGAGACGGTGGACGCCTCGGGCGGCCAGCTCGGGCCGGATTCCACGGTCGAGGACGTGGGCCGGCTCGATTTCGCCAGGGTCAACCCGGTCACCGGTCCCGTCTTCATCGACGGGGCCGAGCCGGGCGACGCCCTCGAGGTGACCATCGAGAGCTTTCGCCCTTCGGGCTGGGGCTGGACCGCGGTGATCCCGGGCTTCGGCCTTTTGGCCGAGGATTTCCCGGAAGCCGCCCTGCACATCTGGAAATACGATGCCGAACGGCTCGCCCCGGCGATGTACGGGCCCGGCGGGCGGGTGCCCCTGAAGCCTTTCACCGGCACCATCGGGGTGGCCCCGGCCGAGCCCGGACCGCACAGCATCGTCCCGCCCCGGGCCTGCGGCGGCAACATGGACATCCGCGATCTGGCCGCCGGCACCCGGCTCTATCTGCCGGTGCAGGTGACGGGCGCCCTCTTTTCGGTGGGCGATACCCACGCCGCCCAAGGCGATGGCGAGGTCTGCGGCACCGCCATCGAAAGCCCGATGGAGGTCACCCTGACCTTCGATCTGGTCAAGGATGCGGGGCTCCGAACACCGCGCTTCGTGACCCCCGGTCCGGTGGCCCGCCATTTCGACGGGAAGGGCTACGAGGTGACCACCGGGATCGGTCCCGATCTCATGGCAGCGGCGAAGGACGCGCTGCGGGCGATGATCGACCAGCTCGCGGGGCGCTTCGGCATGCGGCCGGCCGAGGCCTACATGCTGTGCAGCGTCTGTGCCGATCTGCGGATCAGCGAGATCGTCGACCAGCCGAACTGGGTGGTGTCGCTCTACTTTCCGCGCATCGTGCTCGACTGAACGGCGGCCGGGGCGGCTTTCCCGCCGCTCCGGCCCGTTTCCTTCATGGATCCGTTGGACGCATGAGCCTGCTCGAGGTCCGGGGACTGACCGTCGCCTTCCGCATGGAGGGGCGCTTCCTGCGCGTCGTCGAGGCGGTCGATCTGGATCTCGACAAGGGGCGGATCCTGGGGCTGGTGGGCGAATCCGGCTGCGGCAAGAGTGTCACCGCCCGCAGCCTGATGCGCCTTCTGCCGGAACCGCCGGCGCGCATCGAGGGGGGCAGCATCCGCTTCGCCGGGAACGACATCCTGGCCCTCGACGAGGCCGGCATGCGGCGGCTGCGCGGTGATCGCCTGGCGATGATCTTCCAGGAGCCGATGACCTCCCTCAATCCCACCTGGACGGTCGGCTTCCAGATCGAAGAGGCGCTGAAGCTGCACACCGATCTGGCGGCCGCGGCGCGACGCGAGCGCAGCCTCGAGCTCCTGCGCCGGGTGGGCATCGGTGCGCCCGAACGGCGCCTCCAGCAGTACCCCTTCGAGCTTTCGGGCGGTCTCCGGCAGCGGGTGATGATCGCCATGGCCCTCGCCTGCGGCCCCGATCTGCTGATCGCCGACGAGCCCACCACCGCCCTCGATGTCACCGTTCAGGCCCAGATCCTGGAGCTGCTGGCCCGCCTTCGGGCCGAGCTGGGCATGGCCATCCTGCTGATCACCCACGATCTCGGGGTGGTCGCCGAGTTCTGCGACGAGGTGGCGGTGATGTACGCCGGGCGCATCGTCGAGCGCAGCCCGGTGGCCGATCTCTTCGCCCACCCCCGCCATCCCTATACGGCCGGGCTGCTGGCCTCGACCCCGCGGCTGCGGGGCCGGCGCGGTCGCCTGCCCACCATCCCCGGCAGCGTGCCGCCGCCCGACCGGCGACCACCCGGCTGCCCCTTCGCGCCACGCTGCGAACGGGTGGTCGAGCGCTGCCGCAGCGAGATGCCGGATCTCGCCGGCGATGACGGACATCTCGCGGCCTGCTGGAACCCGGTGCGATGAACGGCGAGGGCGAACTGCTGCGGGTGGAGGAGCTCTGTACCCGCTTTCCGGTCAAGGGCGGGGTGATCCACGCCGTCGAGGATGTCGGCTTTACCCAGAGGCCCGGTGAGACCATCGGCATCGTCGGCGAATCGGGTTGCGGCAAATCCACCCTCGCCCGCTCCATCCTCCAGCTCGTCCGCCCCAGCTCCGGGCGGGTGCTGTTCGAGGGCACCGATCTGGTGGGTCTTCCGGCGCGCCGCCTGCGGGCGCTCCGGCGCCATCTCCAGATCGTCTTCCAGGATCCGATGGCCTCCCTCGATCCGCGCTTCACGATCGGCCGCATCCTCGAGGAACCGCTGGTGATCCACGGTTTCGGGCCGAAGGCCGCGCGCCGCGAGCGGGTGGCGGTGATGCTCGAGCAGGTGGGCCTCGATGCCGCTGCCATCTCCCGCTATCCGCACGAGTTTTCCGGCGGGCAGCGCCAGCGGATCGGCATTGCCCGGGCGATCATGCTGGAGCCCAAGCTCGTCGTGCTCGACGAGCCGGTCTCCGCCCTCGACGTCTCGATCCAGGCCCAGATCCTCAACCTGCTGGCCGATCTGCGCGACTCGCTGGGCCTTTCCTATCTGTTCATCTCCCACGATCTGGCGGTGGTGCGGGCGATCTGCGACCGGGTGGCGGTGATGTATCTCGGCCGCATCCTCGAGGAGGCGCCGACCGAGCAATTGTTCGAGCAACCGGCCCATCCCTACACCGAGGCCCTGCTCTCGGCGGTGCCGCAACCCGAGCCCGGCGCCCGACGCCGGCGCATCGTGGTCACCGGCGAGCCGCCCAATCCCGAGCATCCGCCCGAGGGCTGCCCGTTTCATCCTCGCTGCCCGCGGGTGATGCCGGTCTGCCGCCGGGAACTGCCGCGCATGCGCGCCCTCGGCGACGGCCGGCGGGTGGCCTGCCATCTGCACGATCCGGCGATGGCGGCCGCGAGCGGCGCCTGATCGCCGGCGCAGACCCCTCCTTCAGGCTTCGGGAGCCGCGAAGCGGGCGAACAGCTCGGCGCCGGTCAGCTTCTCGGTGCGGTTGGCGAACGCGTAGAAGGTCGGCTTTTCCTCGATGAACATCTCGTGATCGAAGACCGGCGCCTCGATCTCGTCGAGCAGGCCGGCCGGCACGAAATACTGGCGGTTGGCCTTGAGCCGGTAGAAGAGATGGCTGCCGCATTTCCGGCAGAAGCCGCGATCGGCCCACTGCGAGGAATCGAAGACGGCGATGTTCTCCTCGCCCTCGAATGCGACCTCGGTGCCGCAATCGACCGCCATCAGCGGCCCGCCTCCCCATCGGCGGCAGGTACGGCAGTGGCAGGCCCCGACATGCCTGCTCGCGCTGCGGGCATGAATGCGCACGGCACCGCACAGGCAACCGCCGTCCGCTGGTCCGCTCTCCGACATTTCCGCCTCCGCTCTCCGGCCTTTCCCGCGGCCGCTGCCACATGCAAAGCAAGCAGCATAGAGTGCGGTGGCGCCGCCTGTCAAAGCTCCGCGGGCCAGTCCTGGAGGCGGCAGAACGGCAGCCGTTCGCCCGCGTTCATCCCCAGCCAGGCGAGCCCCTCGCGCAGATGCGGCGCCGGCCGGCCGCGGATCGCAAAGGGTCTGCCGGTACCGGGATGGGGCAGCTCCAGCTCCATCGCCTGCAGCATCAGCCCGGCCGGAGCGCTGTCCGGCGCCGCCTCCGCCCCGCCGTATTTGCGATCGCCCAGGATCGGGCAGCCGATCGCCGCACAATGGGCGCGAAGCTGGTGGGTACGGCCGGTCAGGGGCAGCAGCCCGACCCAGGCACCGACCTTGCCGGCGCGGGCGATCACCCGAAAGCCGGTACGCGCTTTCCTGGCATCCGGCGCGTCGGGAGTCATGCGCTCGCGGCCGGCCGGTCCGGCCTTGCCCAGCGGCAGATCGATGATTCCGGCGCTGCGTTCGGGGCGGCCCAGCACCACCGCCCAGTAGAGCTTGCGGACCCGGTGCTGCTGGAAGGCGTGCATCAGATGGCGGGCGGCACGGGTGTTGCGGGCCAGCACCAGGAGACCGGCGGTGTCGCGATCGAGGCGATGGACGAGCTTGGGGCGCTGCCCCCTTTCCGCCAGCGCATCGAGCATGCCGTCGATATGGCGATGGGTGCCGCTGCCGCCCTGAACAGCGAGCCCGGCCGGCTTGTCGAGAACGATGATGTCCTCGTCCTCGTGCAGTACCAGATCCCGGATGAAGCGGGCGTCGCGTTCGCTCGGAGCCGGCCGGCGGCGCGGCGCGGGCACCTTGTCGGGCTCGGGCAGCGGCGGCACCCGCACGATCTGGCCCGCTTCGAGCCGGGTACCGGCCTGCACCCGCCTGCCGTCGAGGCGGAACTGGCCGGTGCGCAGCAGCTTCTGCAGGCGACCGTGGGAAAGCCCCGGAAAATGCGCCCGCACCCAGCGGTCGAAGCGCTGTCCGGCCTCACTTTCATCAATCCGCATACGGCATTGCCTTGCCATGGTGGGGTGCTGCCCTCCCTTGCAGACGCGCCACCGTGTCATATAGTCGTTGACACTCTCCTGTGTACACATGGGGTCCTATGCCGCCTTCCGCCGCTTTGACACCTGGCCGTCATCCCAACTTCGACGTTTCTTCCGCAGAGCCACGGGACGTCGGAGTGAGTGACCGTTTCGCACACTTTTTTCATTGCACATTCGGCTTCGATTATCAGAAAATCACCCCTAAAATACGCTATCCTTACTTCTTTGTGCGCATGACGGACGAATACGCTACATCCTTC
>CAYYZI010000197.1:0-5672 GCA_964475675.1 uncultured Geminicoccaceae bacterium | reverse complement strand
ACGGTTCTTGGTCAGCATTTACGGGCATTAACGATAATGGCAGTTGCGAGATGCGTATCTCTTGTCGATGCTCTGGTTACGGCAAAATAAGACTTATTTTTCACCGGCGTGTGGGAACATGAGCGACCTCAGCAACCCTCGAGACCGAAGTTCCGGGGAGCCGCCGCAACCGGGCACGCTCCCGCTCAGCAAATTGCGCGGCGTGCCCAACCGGGTACGCGTGCTGCTCAAGCGCCGCCGGATCACCAATTGCGAACAGTTGCTGCGTGCCGCCGGCAAGGCCGATCTGCGCCGCCGGCTGGCCGCCGATCTCGGCATCGATGCCGCGCTCCTGCTGGAGCTGGTGCAGCGCGCCGATCTCGCCCGCATCAAGGGGATCGGCGCGGTCTTCGGGATGATGCTGGAGGATCTCGGCATCCGCGACATCTAGACCCTGGCGGCCGAGGACCCGGCCCTGCTCCATGCCCGCCTCAAGGCCTTCAACATGCGCGAACGCCTGGCCCGGCGGGCACCGACGCCGGAGGAGGTCGCCGCCTGGGTCGAGGAAGCCCGCCATCTGCCCTCGCTGATCAGCTACTGAGCCCGGCCTCGCCGAGACCCAGCACATCGGCCATGTCGTAGAGACCGGGCGGCCGCCCGACCACCCAACGGGCGGCGCGCACCGCACCCCGGGCATAGATCTGGCGATCGGCGGCCCGATGGGTGAGCTCGATGCGCTCGCCAGCGCCGGCGAAGACGACGCTGTGATCGCCCACCACATCGCCGCCACGCAGCACGGCGAAGCCGATGGCCCCCTCGGGCCGCGGCCCGGTCTGGCCCCAGCGGGTCTCGATCCGATGCTCCTCCAGGGAGATTCCGCGCCCGCGGGCGGCCGCGCGTCCCAGCGCGAGAGCGGTGCCCGAAGGGGCATCCACCTTGTGTCGGTGGTGCATCTCCAGCACCTCGATGTCGAACCCGGCATCGAGCGCCCGCGCCACCTGCTCCACCAGCACCATCAGCAGGTTGACCCCCTGGCTCATGTTGGGCGCCCAGACGATGGCGATGCGCCGTCCCAGTTCGCGCAGCGTCGCCTCCTGCTCGGCCGACAGGCCGGTGGTGCCGATCACATGGGCACAGCCCTGCTCGGCGCAGATGCGGGCATGGGCGAGGGTGGCCTCGGGCGAGGAGAATTCGATGATCACATCGGCCCGCTGCGCCAGCGCCGCGAAATCCTCGCCCACCCGCAGGCCGGTCGCTTCGGCTCCCGCCAGCTCGCCGAGATCGCGCCCGATCGCCTCGTGACCGGGCCGCTCGACGCCGCCCACGAGCTCCACGCCGGCGGTCTGGAGAACTTCACGCAGATTTGCACGGCCCATGCGCCCGGCGCAGCCTGCAATTCCGACCTTCATCGCTCCATCTCCCGTTCCTGCCCCCCGACAAAGCGCTGCCACGATCGGTCTGTCAACCGGCCCGCCGGCCTTGAACGCGACCCGCATCGCGCGCAGTTTCCGGGAGTCGGCGGAGTATCGGAAACGCGGGGAGATGGTGTCATGAGCGAGAGCGCGCGTCTGTTGAACGAACTGCGGCGGGAGATGCCGATCGCCCTCGTCTCCTATACGGTTCCGGCCGAAGGTGCGGGTCTGGTGATCGTCGACGAGGTCAACGGCTTCTGCACGCCGGGGGCCGGCAATCTCGCACCACCGGCACCCGATGCCCGGATCCAGGCGATGGTCGAGGAGACCGACCGGCTGGCCCGGACCTTCCTCGAGCGACGGCAGGCGGTGCTGGCCTTCCTCGACACCCATGATCCTGACCGGCCGGAGCCGCCCTATCCGCCCCACTGCATCCGTGGTACCGGCGAGGAGAATCTGGTCCCGGCCCTGGCCTGGCTCGAGGACCATCCCGATGCGGTGCTGATCCGCAAGGACTGCATCAACGGTTTTGTCGGCGCCATCGAGCCGGCGGTGGTGCGCGGCACCCACGGAGCCTTCGTCAATCGCCTGGTCGACTGGGTCAATCGCGAGCGCCTGCACGCGCTGGTCACGGTCGGCATCTGCACGGACATCTGTGTCATGGATCTGGTGCTCACCCTGCTGTCCGCCCGCAATCACGGCATGATGCCGAGCCTCGGCGACATCGTCGTCTACGAGCCGGCCACCGCCACCTACGATCTGCCACGGGAGACCGCAGCGGAGCTCGGCCTGCCGCCGACCGCCGCCCATCCGCGCGACATCGCCCATCATTGCGGGCTCTATTTCATGGCCGCCCGCGGCGCCATTCTGGCCGACCGTCTGGAAGGCGTCTGAGATCCGGAGCAGGGCGGTGGGCGCGGAGCGGCCGGCGCGCATCGCCGGCATCGAGGCCGCCTTTCCCGAGCATGTGCTGGAGCAGACCGCCGCCCGAGAGGCGGCGGCGGAGCTCTTTCGCGGCCGCATGCCCGGCCTCGACCGCCTGCTGGCGCTCTACGAGCATGCCGGCATCGCCACCCGGCGCTGCTGCATGCCGCTCGCCTGGTATCTGGAGGGGGCCGGCTTCGCCGAACGCAACCGGCTGTTCGTGGCCCATGCCGAGCGCCTGCTGGGCGCGGCCGCGGAGCGTCTGCTGGGACGGCTGGAGCTGGACGCCGCGGAGATCGACGCGGTGGTCTGCGTCACCTCCACCGGTATCGCCGCTCCGAGCCTCGATGCCCGGCTGGCCGAACGGCTGGGGCTGCGCAGCGATGTCGAACGCACCCCGCTGTTCGGTCTCGGTTGCGCCGGCGGCATTCTCGGGCTGGGCCGCGCCGCAACCCTGGCCCGCGCCCGCCCCGGAACGCGGGTGCTGCTGCTGGTCACCGAGCTCTGCAGCCTGGCCCTGCGCCGCGACGATACCAGCAAGGCCAATCTGGTGGCCTGTGCCCTGTTCGGCGATGCCGCAGCGGCTCTGCTGCTGTCGACCGGGGCGAAGGGACCCGCGGTGGTGGCGAGCGGCGAGCACCGCATGCCCGACAGCCTCGATGTGATGGGCTGGCGGATCGAGGATGACGGGTTGGGAGTGCTGTTTTCCCCGGCCATCCCGGAGATCGCGCGAACCGCGGTGCGGCCGGCGGCGACCGCCTTCCTCGCCCGCCACGGTCACGAGCTGGCCGAGATCGACGCTTTCGCCGTCCATCCCGGCGGCGCCAAGGTGCTGGAGGCGCTGCGCGAGGCCTTGGCCATGCCCGAGGCCGATGCCGAGATGGCGGCGGCGGTGCTGCGGGAAGTGGGCAATGTCTCGGCCGTGTCGGTACTGCTGGTGCTGCAGCGTCTGATGGCCCGGCGCACCTGGCAGCGGGCGCTGGCGCTGGCGCTGGGGCCCGGCTTCACCGCCGGTTTCGCGCTTCTGGAGCAGCAGCCGTGAGCATCCTCTGGGCCGTCCTGCTGGTCGGCCTGCAGCGCCTGGCCGAACTCCTGCATGCCGCCCGCAACAGCCGCCGGCTCCGGCAACAGGGTGCGGTCGAGCACGGTGCCGGCCACTATCCGCTGTTCGTGCTGCTGCATCTGGGCTGGCTGGTCGGCCTCCTCGTGCTGATCCCCTGGGACCGTCCCGGCAGCCCGCTCCTGCTGCTGGCCTATCTGGCGCTGCAGCCCCTGCGCCTCTGGGTGATCCGCAGCCTCGGCCCGCACTGGACCACCCGCGTGCTGGTGCTGCCCGGCAGCACAGCGGTGGATCACGGGCCCTATCGCTGGCTGCGGCATCCCAACTACGCCATCGTTGCCCTGGAGATCCCGTTGCTGCCGCTGGCCTATGGCGCCTGGGGGCTGGCGCTTCTCTTCGGCGGCCTCAATCTGGCGCTGCTGGCCTGGCGCATCCGGGTCGAGGATGCGGCGCTGGCTCCGGCCCGCCGGGCATCGGCGCTCAGGTGATGCCGCCGCCCATCATGCGATAGATGGCACCGATCTCCTCGGGGCCGCGCACCCGATACCCGAGATCGCGCAGCAGGCCATCCTCGAGGCCATAGACCCAGGCCCGGATCTCCAGCCGCCGCCCTTCCGCCCAGGCGTTCTGCACCACCGTGCTGCGCGCCACATGCAGGGTCTGATGCAGGACGTTGAGCTCGACGAGACGGTCCTCGCGGCGACCGGGATCGGCGATGCCGTCGAGCTCCGCCGCATGCTGGTCGTAGACATCCTTGATGTGGCGCAGCCAGTTGTCGATCAGGCCGAGCTGGCGGTCGGCCATCGCCGCCCGCACCCCGCCGCAGCCGTAATGGCCGCACACCACGACCTGGGGAACGCGCAGGATCTCCACCGCGAACTGCAGCACCGAGAGCATGTTGATGTCGGTGTGGATCACCAGGTTGGCGATGTTGCGGTGGACGAAAACCGTGCCCGGATCGAGATCGAGGAGCTGGTTGGCGGCCACCCGGCTGTCGGCGCAGCCGATCCACAGCAGGCGCGGCGCCTGCTGGCCGGCCAGCCGCGAGAAGAAGTCCGGGTCCCGGGCGCGCATCCGCTCGGCCCAGGCCCGGTTGCGGGCGAACAGGTCATCCATGGCGGTCGCTTCGCTGGGCTCCGGCCGCGCCACGGTGCAGGCCGGAGATCCTCGCCGTCACCGCAGCATGACACCGGCGGGCGATGCTGGAAAGGGGCCCGCGGGCCCCTCCCCGACGCGCCCTCCGGCGATCCGCTTCAGGCCTTGCCCTCGAGGCGCAGATGCTCCTGCACCAGCAGCTCGACCACCGACGGATCGGCGAGGGTGCTGGTGTCGCCGAGCTGGTGGTACTCGTCGGCGGCGATCTTCCTGAGGATGCGGCGCATGATCTTGCCCGAGCGGGTCTTCGGCAGCCCCGGCGCGAACTGGATGATGTCCGGGGTGGCGATCGGCCCGATCTCCTTGCGGACCTGCTGTATCAGTTCCTTCCTGAGCTCCTCGCTGGGCTCGACCCCTTCGACCAGGATCACGTAGCAGTAGATGCCCTGCCCCTTGATCTCGTGCGGAAAGCCGACCACCGCCGCCTCCGCCACTGCGGGATGGGCTACCAGCGCGCTCTCCACCTCGGCGGTGCCCAGCCGGTGGCCGGAGACGTTGATCACGTCATCGACCCGGCCGGTGATCCAGTAGTAGCCGTCCTCGTCGCGCCGGGCGCCGTCGCCGGTGAAGTACATGCCCTTGAAGGTGCTGAAATAGGTCTGCACGAAGCGCTCGTGGTCGCCGAACACGGTGCGCATGAGGCCGGGCCAGGCATCGAGCATGACCAGATTGCCCTCGCAGGGACCCTCGAGGATGTTGCCCTCGTTGTCGACGATGGCCGGCTGGACGCCGAAGAAGGGTTTGGTGGCGGAGCCCGGCTTGAGAGCGATGGCCCCGGGCAGCGGGGTGATCAGGATGCCGCCGGTTTCGGTCTGCCACCAGGTATCGACGATCGGGCAGCGCTCCTCGCCGACCACCTCGTAGTACCAGCGCCAGGCCTCGGGATTGATGGGCTCGCCCACCGTGCCCAGGAGTTTGAGGCTCTTGCGCGAGGTCTTCTTCACCCATTCGTCGCCCTCGCGCATCAGCGCCCGGATCGCCGTCGGTGCGGTGTAGAAGATGTTCACCCGATGCTTGTCGACCACCTCCCAGAACCGGGAGAATGTGGGGTAGTTGGGCACCCCCTCGAACACCAGCGTGGTCGCCCCGTTGCAGAGCGGGCCGTAGACGATGTAGCTGTGACCGGTGACCCAGCCGACATC
>CAYYZI010000196.1:0-5684 GCA_964475675.1 uncultured Geminicoccaceae bacterium | reverse complement strand
CCACAAGTATAACCGCAACACGACTACCAACATACCGCTCCGGAACAGCGTCGAGCAGCACACTAATGTAGGGATGATGCGGGTCGTCGAACAGCCCGAACACCTCCTGCTCCTCGATCTGCTGGCCGGCATACTGCACCACCACCCGCTCGGCGGTTTCCGCCACCACGCCCATGGCATGGGTGATCAGCACCAGCGCCATGCCGCGCTCGTGCTGCAGCTCCAGCAACAGATCGAGGATCTGCGCCTGGATGGTGACATCGAGCGCGGTCGTCGGCTCGTCGGCGATCAGCAGTCTGGGGCTGCAGGCGATGGCCATGGCGATCATCACCCGCTGGTTCATGCCGCCCGAAAGCTGATGCGGAAAGGCTCGCAGCCGCGTCTCCGGCGAAGGAATGCCGACCTTGTCGAGAAGCTCGATGGCCCGCCGGCGGCGCTCCTCGCGGGTGCCGCCGAGATGGACCTTGATCGCCTCGTCGATCTGGAAGCCGATGGTAAAGCAGGGATTGAGGGAGCTGGTCGGCTCCTGGAAGATCATCGCCATGTCCTTGCCGATGATCCGGCGGCGCTGGTCGGCGCTCATCCCGAGCAGGTCGTGACCGGCGAAGCTCAGACGATCGGCGGCGATGCGCGCGGTCGGCGGCAGCAGCCCCATCACCGCCAGCATGGCCACCGACTTGCCGGACCCCGACTCGCCGACGATGGCGACCAGCTCGCCGGGATCGACGTCGAGGCTGATGGCGTCCACCGCCCGCAGCATGCCACCGGCGACCGGAAACTCCACGGTGAGGTTGCGGATCTCGAGCAGACTCATGAGCGTTTCAGCTTCGGATCGAGCACGTCGCGCAGCCCGTCGCCCATCAGGTTGATGGCCAGCACGGTGAGCAGGATGGCCATGCCGGGGAAGGTCACCACCCACCACGCGCGGAGGATGAATTCCCGGGCATCGGCCAGCATCGTGCCCCATTCGGGGGTGGGCGGCTGCGCCCCCATGCCGAGAAAGCCGAGCGCCGCCATGTCCAGCACCGCCGTCGAGAAGCTGAGTGTCGCCTGGACGATCAGGGGCGGCATGCAGTTGGGCAGCACGGTAACGAACATCAGCCGCAGCAGCCCGGCGCCGGCGACGCGGCTGCCGGTGACATAGTCCCGCGACAGTTCCGACAGGGTCGCCGCCCGGGTCAGGCGCACGAAATGCGGCAGATAGACGATGGCGATGGCGAACATCGCGTTGAACAGGCCGGGGCCCATGATGGCCACCACCACCAGCGCCAGCAGCAGGCCGGGAATGGCGATCAGCACATCCATCAGCCGCATCACCAGAGTATCGATCCAGCCGCCGAAGAAGCCGGCGAACAGGCCGATGGTGATGCCGCTCAGCAGGGACAGGACGATCACCAGAAAGCCGATCGACAGTGAATAGCGCGAGCCGAAGATGATCCGCGAGAGAATGTCGCGGCCGGTGGCATCGGTGCCCAGCAGGAATTCCCAGCTCCCTCCTTCCTGCCAGACCGGCGGGGTGAGGAAGGCGTCGCGGTACTGGATGTCGGGCGCATGGGGGGCGACGAAATCGGCGAACACCGAGACCAGCACGAGGAAGACCAGGAAGACCAGGCCGGCCACGGCCCCGCGATTCTGCCGATAGTAATGCCACAGCTCGCGGATCGGGCCGGGGGGCTCGGGAGCGCCGGCGATCTCCGTCACCGGTTCCCGCAGGGTCTCGGGCGCGTCCGCCATCAGGCGCTCCGATGGCGGATGCGGGGATTGATCAGCCCGTAAAGGAGATCGACCACCAGATTGACCACCATCACCAGGCTGGCGATCAGCAGCAGCCCTCCCTGGACCGCCGGATAGTCACGCCGGAAGATGGAATCGACCAGCCATTTGCCGACCCCGGGCCAGGAGAAGATGGTCTCGGTGAGGATCGCGCCGGCCAGCAGCACGCCCACCTGCAGGCCGATGGTGGTGACCACCGGTATGAGAGCGTTCCTGAGCGCGTGCAGGCCGACCACCCGCCAGGGCGGCAGGCCTTTGGCCCGCGCGGTGCGCACATAGTCCTCACCCAGCACTTCCAGCATCGCCGAACGGGTCTGGCGGGCGATCACCGCCAGCGGGATGGTGCCCAGCACGATGGTCGGCAGGATCAGATGCCGCACGGCGGAGAGGAAGGCGCCTTCCTGGTCCGAGAGAAGGGTGTCGATGAGCATGAAGCCGGTGACCGGCTCCACATAGTAGAGCAGGGACAGGCGGCCGGAGACCGGAGTCCAGCCGAGAATGCCGGAAAACAGGATGATCAGCAGCAGCCCCCACCAGAAGATGGGCATCGAATAGCCGGTCAGGGTGACCGCCATGACGCTGTGATCGAACACGGTGCCGCGGCGGATGGCGGCGAGGATGCCGACCGGCAGGCCGATCAGCACGGCGAGGATGATGGCACACAGGGAAAGCTCGACGGTGGCCGGGAACAGGGTGAGGAATTCCTTGATGATGGGCTGCTTGGTGACGATCGAGCGGCCGAGATCGCCCTGCAGGATGTTGCCGAGATAGCTCACATACTGTTCCCAGAGCGGGCGATCGAAGCCCAGTTCCTGCATCAGCCGGGCATGGCGTTCGGGGCTCACCCCCCGTTCGCCGGCGAGGATCTCGATCGGATCCCCCGGCAGCAGGTGGATGAACAGAAAGGCGATCAGCGTCACCCCGAAAAAGGTGGGGAGAAGCAGGCCCAACCGTGTCAGTACGAAGCGGAACAACGGCGTTCGATTCCCGTCGAATCTGATCCGGCCCGGATACCGGCTGCCGATGCTTTACCCGCAGCCCGTGCCGGTAGCAATGGCATGCCGGTCTAGAACGCGCCCGCTGCTGCCGCCGGGGCGAGGCTCCCGTCCCCCGCCTGCAGGTAGGCCAGAGCCGTGCGCAGGCGGTCGGCCAGGGGAGCGAGACCGGCGACCACCGCTGCCGGATCGCCGCGCACCGCCAGCGGCGTGGTCATCAATTCGAACAGGGTCTCGACCGTGGCCAGGCTGCTGCGCGCGGCCACCAGGCGGGCGATCTCCAGCACCCGTTCGCGCTGGCCGCGACGCGCCAGAGCGGCCCCCACTCGCAGCGCACGAACCGCCTGCTCCTCGGAGAGCAGCTTGCGCGAGGCGAGCTCGGTGGCCAGCGGTGCGGCCAGCGCGGCCAGCGCCTTCCAGTCCCGGGCCGCCCAGCGCGCGTCGATGCGGATGGCGAGCGCCCGCGGATCGGAGATGCCCTCGAGCGTGGCCAGCGCCCCCCAGGGATTGCCCTGCTCGAGCTGGGCCCGTGCCGTCAGCAGCCGCGCCCGGAGCGCGTCTTCGCCACGACCGGTGGCAGCCAGCTTGGCCGCCAGCTCGCGGGCCTGTTCGGGGGATCCGCGTGCCAGCGCCGCGCGTGCCCGAAGATGGGCGAGGGCGCGCCGCTGCGGTTCCCCGGCGGCCACCGGCAGCCGCCCGCTGGCGAGCTTCTCGGCGAGCTCCGGCAGGCCCGCCTCGAGCAGCCCGTTGGCGAGGTCGAGGACGATCCGGTCGCCCGTTTCGCCGGCCGGCACGAGGGCGATGTAGCGGCGGTAGAGCTCGAGCCGGACGAACAGGGGCAGAGCGGGTTCGGCTCCGGGTGCGAGAGCCGCCGCCAGGGCCTCGGCCATCTCCCCGGCGACGCCGGTGCTGGCGGCGCTGTCGGGATAGCGTTCGAGCAGCTCGCGCCAGACGGCGAGGGCCTCGGGGATGCGGTTCAAGCCCCGTTCGAGGCGGCCCAACTCGCGCAGCATGGTCGGTTCCCAGGGGTGGCCGCGCCAGAACGGCCGCTGGCGCAGGAATGCCTCCCGCGCGGCGGCGTCGTCGATGCGGCCGGCCTCGCGATCGAGATTGACCAGCGCATACTCCGCCTTGGTGGCGGTGAGCCAGCCCGCCTCCCCGGCCAGCCGCGCGAGCAGCCGCCGCGCTTCCTCGCCAGCGCCGTCACGGCTCAGGGTGAGAGCCTCGACGAAGCGCAGCTCGTCGCGCTGGTAGGCGGCGAGCTCGAGCCCGTCGAGCTGCTCCAGCCAGTCGAAAGCGGCGGTGGCATCCCCGTTCTGGGCGGCGATCATCACCACCACCAGCCCGAGCCGGAAGCGCAGCGCCGGCGGATAGGCGCGCAGAATCTCGCCACCGCGGGCGAGTTCCTCGGCCGCGGCGTTCCAGCGGTTCTCCCGTGCCGCCAGTACCGCCCGCCACAGGGATGTCTCGCGGTCGTCGGTCAGCAGCGGATTGCGAAGGTGCTCCGCAGCCACCGCGTTGCGCCCGAGCAGCAGCGAGGAGGCGCCGGCGAGGGCGGCCCGCCGTTTGGCCAAGAGGGGATCGCCGTCCACCGTGGCGACGCCGCTGGTGGCCAGGAGCTGGGCGAAGGCTTCCGCGCCCAGCGCGTCGGCCAGATAGAGCCGGGCGATCCGCAGCCGCAAGGGTGCCCGCTCGGGATCCGCGCGCCGCACCAGCTCGGCCCGGAGGGCGCGCCGCAGCCGGTCGGTCTCGCGCAGGATCTCGGCGGGCAGCTCGGCAAGCCCGAGCGTGGTTTTCCAGGCCGGATCCCGGAGCCCGGTTTCCGGCGGGCCGGCCGCGGATGCAGCCCGTGTCTCCCCGGTCTCGCCACCGTCGGCGGGCGCAGCGCTGCCCTCGTCGGCCGGGGCGGCCATCTGCCCCCCGGCTTTCCTTGCCGCCGGCGGCACCGCCGCGTCCTGCCCGGCGGTCGTGGCAGGCGGTTCCGGAGCCGTCTTCTCTCCGGGGATCGCAGGCGATGGGCCGGCGGTGGAAGACTCCCGCGGCGGCTCGCTGCCGGTGTCGGGGGAGGTGGGGCGCGGCTCGGGGCGCGGAGTGTCGGTGGGGGCTGCAGCATCGAGGCGCAGGCCGCCGGGGCGGGTGACGAGGATGCCACCCGGCACCCGCCGGGCCTCGACATCGGCGGCGATGGCGCGCCAGGCGACGCCCTGGGCAGTCTCGAGGAGGGCGAGATCGACCAGCCGGCGCGGCCGCGGCAGGCCGGTGCCCCCGCGGGCATAGGTCAGCACCCGCATCTCGTCGCCGGCGATACTGTCGCGGAAACGGATGCTGCGGCGGGCATCGGGAAACAGCAGCCCTCCCGGATCCGCCTGCGGCTTCGGGGCGATCGCCGAGATGCCGCCCTCGCCGAACAGCAGCACCCAGACATTGCCCTCGCGGCGCATCGAAATCGGTACCGCGCGCCTGAGATCGATGCGAAGCACGGTGGCCCGGTCATGGGCTTCCTGGCGCAGCGAGCGGATGAACGCTCCCGCGTGAAAAGCGATCTTCTTCTTCTCGGCGAGCAGCGACCGGGTCGCGGCATCGAACACCACCCAGAGGCGGCCACCGCGGATGAAGGCTGCGGCCCCCACCTCGAAAGGCCAGAGAAAGCGCAGCGCCACGGTCTCGCCTTCCCGCGTCGCGCGGATCTCCAGGATCCCGGCCGCGGCGGGAACGCCGCCCGGAACCGGAGCCGCATCTGCACCCGCGGCCGCGAGCCCGGTGGATGCTTCAGCCGGCGAAGATGCGGCGGGCGTGGCCTGGCCGGAGAGTGGCGGCACCGGCGGGGCCGGGCGAGGTCCGGGCTTCCCGGCCGTTGCCGGCTGCCCGGTGCGGGTCGCGGTCTCCTCGGCGGTGGCGCCGGCAGAGGCGGTCTCC
>CAYYZI010000195.1:0-5685 GCA_964475675.1 uncultured Geminicoccaceae bacterium | reverse complement strand
GCACACCGGTGAAATCCTGCATCAGCACGCGTGCCGGCCGGTAGGCGATCTCGGCGCTGGAGCGACGCTCGCCGAGCCAGTCGGCCAGGGCGCGGATCTGATCCACGGTGACCGTGCGCCCGTCCTCGTAGCGCAGCAGGTTCTCGAGCAGGATCTTCAGCGAAAAGGGCAGGGCACCGATATCGCCGAGCTCGGCGGCGGCCGCCGGCAGGCTGAAATAGTCGTAGCGCCTGTCTCCGACCTCGAGGGTTCGACGAACGGCAAGACTGTCGCGACCGCAAACGCCCACCACTGCTCTCCTTCGGCTCTGTTGCAACCGGCCCGCTGCCGGGCCGGGCTATAGCGCATCCCCGGCGACCGCACAAAGGCGGCGCCATGTCTCACAGGATGCGCTCGGGCTATGGCCCGGCGCCGACCACGCCGCTGGCCCGCAGATTGTGAATGCGCCGTTCGGCGAGCTGGCCGCGCATGCGCAGGATCAGCACCAGCACCAGGTAGAGCTTGAACACCACGACCATGGTCAGCAGCGGCCACAGCATGGAGGGATCGATGGTCGGGCCGTCGAGACGCAGAATGCTGGAGGGCTGATGGAGAGTGTTCCACCAGTCCACCGAGAACTTGATGATGGGCAGGTTGACCGCACCCACCAGAGCCAGGATCGAGGCTGCCCGGGCGCCCCGGGCGGGATCCTCGAAGGCATCGTGCAGGGCGATGTAGCCGAGATAGAGGAAGAACAGGATCAGCACCGAGGTGAGCCGTGCATCCCACACCCACCAGGTTCCCCACATCGGCTTGCCCCAGATCGAGCCGGTGACCAGGGCGATGGCGGTGAAGGCCGCTCCCGCCGGTGCCGCCGCCCGCGCCGCCACTTCGGCCAGGGGATGCCTCCAGATCAGCGCGATGATGCTGGCGATGGCGATCAGGGCGTAAGTGAAGGTGGCCATCCAGGCGGCCGGCACATGCACGTACATGATCCGTGCCGCCTCGCCCTGCTGATAGTCGGGCGGCGCCAGCACCAGCGACTGGTAGAGACCGATCGGGAGGAGAAGGACGAAGGCCACCGCGACCCAGGGCAGGACCGCATCGGCGATGCGCTGGAAGCGGAGCGGATTGGCGTAGCCGTGCATGGTCGATCCTTTCGCTTGCGCGACGCCGGCGCCCTCATTCCAGCGCCACCCGGAGTGCCGCGGCGGTGGCCGGAGGAGCGAAGGCCAGGGCGAACAGCAGCATGGCACCGAGAATGGCAAGCTGTGCGCCGCCGCCCAGACCGAGCAGATAGCCATCGACCGCACTCACCCCGAAGATGAGAACCGGAATGTACAGAGGCAAGACCAGAAGTGCCGTGAGAGCGCTCCCCCGGCGGCTGCCGACCAGCAGCGCGGCACCGATCGAGCCGATCAGGGTGAGGGTCGGGGTGCCCAGCAGCAGGGCCGCCGGCAACACCCAGTAGGCCTCCGCAGGCAGCGCCATGAGCAGCGCCAGAAGCGGCGACATCAGGACCAGCAGCAGGCCGCTGGTCAGCCAGTGGGCCAGGCACTTGCCGAACACCAGAAGCTCCAGCGGTGCCGGCGCCAGCACCATCAGTTCGAGGGAGCCGTCCTCGTAATCGCCCTGGTAGAGGCGTTCCAGGGTCAGCAGCACGGCGAACAGGGCCAGCACCCAGATGACGCCGGCGCCGATGCGGGCGAGGATGTCGGCCGAGGCCCCGACCCCGAGCGGAAACAGGGACAGGGCGAGGGCGAAGAAGATCGCCCCCAGAAGGGTTTCCGCCCCATGCCGGAAGGCCAGCCTGAGATCGCGGCGAACGATGGCGGCGAGCGTCTTCATGCGACCGCCTCGCCGAAATCCAGGACCAGCGCCTGGGGCAAGGAGACATCGCCATGGGTGGCGACGATGCACAGCCCGCCACCTTCGAGATGTGCGGCGATCCGCCGCTCCAGATGGCGCCGGTTGGCGGTGTCCAGACCGACCGCCGGCTCGTCCAGCAGCCACAGCGGGCGCGGCGCGACGGCGAGGCGGGCGAGGGCCAGGCGGCGCTTCTGGCCGGCCGACAGATAGCGGGCCGGGGTGTCGGCGAGATCGACGAGATCGAAGCTCTCGAGCGCTTCCTGCCGCAGCTCGCCCACTCCCAGCAGCCCGGCGATGAAGCACAGGTTCTCGCGTACCGTGAGATTGGCCTTGCCGGCGTCGAGATGGCCGACGAAATGCAGTCGCGCCCGATGCTCGGGATCATGCGTCGAAAATGTGCGTCCCTGCCAGCTCAGGACTCCGGCGGCCGGGCGCAGCAGGCCGGCCAGCAGCCGCAGCAGGCTCGACTTGCCGCTGCCGTTGGGCCCCCGCAGCACCAGCGCGTCGCCGGGTTCGAGCGCGAATTCGAGCTGCTCGAAGACGATCCTGCCCGCCCGCTGGCAGGCCAGTCCGCGGACCTCGAACAGCGCCACCCTCAGCCACGCCGGCGCTGATCGTCGATCACCTTGCCATCGTTGGGCAGGCTCCCCGGCGGTACCAGCTCGACCTCCCCGCGCAGGCCGGTGACCGCGCGCACGGCATCGGCGATCGCCGCCTGCAGCGCCGCGTCCGCCGGATCGGCGGTTTCACACAGCAGCACCATGCGGTCGCGCCCCTCGACCTCGCGCACCTCCAGCCGCGCCCGGACCACCGCCTCGAAACGGCGGGCGATCTCGTGCACCTGCCGGGGATGCACGAACATGCCCCGCACCTTGGTGGTCTGGTCGGCCCGGCCCAGCCAGCCGCGGATGCGGAGATTGGTGCGGCCGCAGGGGCTGGTGCCCGGCAGGATCGCCGACAGATCGCCGGTGCCGAAGCGGATCAGCGGATAGTCCGGATTGAAGACGGTGACCACCACTTCGCCGACCTCCCCCTCCGGCAGGGGCTCGTCGCTGCCCGGCCGTACGATCTCCAGCAGCACCGCCTCGTCGACGATGAGCCCCTCGCGGGCCGGACTTTCGTACGCAATCAGCCCGGCATCGGCGGTGGCGTAGCACTGGTAGGCGTCGATGCCGTGCTCGGCGGCCAGCTCGTCCCGGAGCGTCGGCGGAAAGGCCTCGCCGGAGACCAGCGCCTTGGTGAAGGAGAGGGGAGCGACGCCGATCTCGCGCGCCCGTTCGAGCAGGATTCCGAGAAAGGACGGGGTGCCGGCGTAGGCCACCGGCCGCAGGCGGGAAATCGCCTTGAGCTGCAATTCGGTCTGCCCGGTGCCGCCGGGGAAGACCGGACAGCGCAGCGCCCGGGCACCGGAATCGATCATGAAGCCGGCGGGTGTCAGGTGATAGGCGAAGGTGTTGTGCACGAGATCCCCGCGCCGGAAGCCGGCCGCGAACATCGCCCGTGCCATGCGCCAGTAGTCGCTGCGATTTCCCTGCGGCTCGAAGATCGGGCCGGGCGAGGCGAACACCCTTCCCAGCCGCGCGAAAGGGGTGGCGGCGAGACCGCCGAAGGGAGGATCCCGCTCCTGCAGCTCGGGCAACTCCTCCTTGCGCAGGACCGGCAGCCGGGCCAGGGCCTCACGGCTGGTGAAGGCGGCCGGATCGATGGTCCCGAAGCGGGCCCGGTACAACGGGGCGTTGTCCAGCGCGTGGCGCAGCAATCCCGGCAGGGCGTGGAACAGGGCCGCCTCGCGTTCGGCCGGGCTCCGCACTTCCTGGCGATCGTAATAGGTCTCCGCGCTCTCCGGCATGGAGCCAGTTCCTCCAGTTGGCAAAGGGTCGTCAGCGCTGTCCGGGCACCACCGAGAGGCCGAATGCCGGGCGCGTCGACACCGCGATGTCGTAGCGGGCTTCGAGCTGGCTGACCAGTTGAGGAAGCCAAGACGGTTGGTCGCGGCCGGCCCACTGCCGCCATACGGTGCCGAAACTGTCGAAGACGAAACGCACCCGGGAGCCGTCGACCCGCTCCCGCAGCGCATCCAGCTCGGCGCGATGGCGGGCGAAGGGTTCGTAGGCGTCCGCATCGCGCGGTTCGAGGAAGAGCTGCAGCAGATGGATGTGATGCTCGGGAAAGGTGCGGCCCAGGGCCAGCGCCAGCTTGCCGAGCATCGCCGCATTCAGGAACCGGTAGCTGACCCGCCGTTCCGCGAGGTCGCGCAGCAGTTCCAGCCAGGGAGCCAGCCCCGCCGGGGGCGACAGTTCGAGGTAGGCCGGCGCCACCCGGGCGGCATGGCGGCCCAGATATTCGAAACCGCGGGCGGTGACCGCAACCAGCGCTCTCTGGCCGCGCGCCAGCACATCGAGATGGGGCGGGGTGCCACGGATGCCGGTCGGGCAGCGCAGATTGAGAAGTACTTCCCGAAAGCCGGATACGCCGGCCAGCTCGAGTTCGCCGGGGCTGTCGCGCCAGAGGGCGAAGCTGTTCAGGGCGAGCGCCGCGCCCGATTCCGGCTGGCGCAGTTTTTCGAGAAGAAAGGGCTGGTCGCGGAACAGGGCGACATCGATCGGGGCCACCAGACCCATGCCGGGATCGTTCAGGCGCCCGTCGAAATGGAATGCCCGCTCGCCGATGCGGCGGCGGATATGGTTGCTGAGGAGCGCCGCCAGACGCTGCAAACTCGGGCCATGACGCACTGTCGTTCCGTCAGTGCCGGCCTCTGCCTCCCGATTTTGTGCGTTCACTTACAGCCACCGTTTTCGGCGCTTGTAGCTCTTGATCTCGCGAAAGCTCTTGCGACCCGAGCTGCTGAGGCCGAGATAGAACTCCTTCACGTCCTCGTTGTTTCGCAGGCTTTCGGCATCACCGTCAAGCACCACCCGGCCGTTTTCGAGGACGTAGCCGTGGCGTGCGTAGCGCAGCGCGATGTTGGTGTTCTGCTCGGCCAGCAGGAAGGTCACATGCTCCTCCCGGTTGAGCTGGGCCACGATCTCGAAGATCTCCTCGACCAGTTGCGGGGCGAGGCCCATCGACGGCTCGTCGAGCAGCACCACCGTGGGCCGCGCCATCAGGGCCCGACCGATGGCGCACATCTGCTGCTCGCCGCCCGAGGTGTAGCCGGCCAGCGACTTGCGCCGCTCGCGCAGGCGCGGGAAGTAGCGGTAGACCATCTCCAGATCGCGGCGGATGGCAGCGGCTCCGTCGCGGCGGGTATAGGCGCCGGTCAGGAGGTTCTCCTCCACCGTCAGATGCTCGAAGCAATGCCGCCCCTCCATCACCTGGACGACCCCGCGACGCACCAGCTGGGTCGGCGTGAGATCGTGCACGGTTTCCCCGGCCAAGGTGATCGAGCCCTTGGTGACCTCGCCCCGCTCGGTGCCGAGCAGCGTCGAGATCGCCTTGAGGGTCGTCGTCTTGCCGGCCCCGTTGGCGCCGAGCAGGGCGACGATGCCGCCCTTGGGCACCTGGAGCGAGACGCCCTTGAGCACGAGGATGACGTGGTCGTAGACCACCTCGATATTGTTCACCGACAGAAGCGGTTCGGCGGCCTGATCGGTGGCCGCCTGCCGCTCGCGGACGGCTGTGCTCATCGGACGTCTCGCTCCCGGCTCACCGGTTCAGTCGCACTTGCGGACCTCGATGCCCTTTTCCTTGGCATAGGCCAGTGCCGATTCCTTGATCATCGGCCAGACCACGTCGCGCATCGGCGGGATCCAGTCGGAGACGCGGTTCCACTTCTTGCCGTCCCACTGCTGGACATAGACCGAACCGCCGCCCTCGTGATCCTCGCAGGACAGCTTG
>CAYYZI010000194.1:0-5703 GCA_964475675.1 uncultured Geminicoccaceae bacterium | reverse complement strand
CCCATCAGCGCCCTCTTGCGTTGCGGTCCCGCGTCGCGATAATGAACTAAACGGTTCAGTTTGCATACCCCGGCCACGGATATCCTCGGGTGGTCCCACGCAAGGCAGGCAAGATTCTCGCGGTCGTCCTGGGCGCCTCGCTGGTGGTGGCGGCCACGGCGGCGGCGGGCTGGTACTGGTGGACCGTGGGGCGCTACCTCGAGGCCACTGACGACGCCTATGTGCAGGGCGAGGTCACGCCGATCCGCCCCAAGGTGGCGGGGTACGTCCGCGAGCTCCTGGTCGAGGACAACCGGCTGGTAAAGGCCGGCGAGGTGCTGCTGCGGATCGACGACCGCGAGTTCCGGCTGGCCGTCGCCGAGGCGGAGGCGCGGCTGGACGAGACCCGCGCCGGTCTCGCCAATGTCGAGGCGCGGCTCGACCTGCAGGATGCCGTGATCGCCGAGGCAGCGGCCGATGTGGCCGCGGCGGAGGCCGAACGCGAGCGTGCGAACAAGGAACTCGAGCGCGCGCGGGACCTGCTGCGGAGCAAGGTCGGCACCCGCCGTCGTTACGACGAGGCCCTGGCCGGCCAGCGGAAGGCCGAGGCGGCGGTCCGCCGCAGCCGGGCACGGCTCGAGCAGGCCCGGCAGCGGATCCGCGTGCTCGAGTCGGAGCGTGCGCGCCTCCGCGGCATACTCGCCGAGAACCGGGCGGCGCTCGATATCGCCAGGACCCGGCTGGCCGATACGACGATCGTCGCTCCGCTCACCGGGGTGGTCGGCAATCGTGCCGTGCACCCGGGTCAGTACGTACAGCCGGGGGCCCTGCTGCTGGCGATCGTCCCTCTCGAGCGGGTGTGGATCGAAGCGAACTTCAAGGAAACCCAGCTCGCGCGGATGCAGGCGGGTCAGCCCGTCGAAATCACCGTCGATGCCTATCCCGACATGGTGCTGTCGGGCTGCGTGGACAGCTTCTCGCCGGCGAGCGGCGCCGTGTTCAGCCTCCTGCCGCCGGAGAACGCGACCGGCAATTTCACCAAGATCGTCCAGCGCATACCGGTGAAGATCCTGGTCGACACCGGCGACTTGCCGGGCGGCAGGCTCCGGCCCGGCATGTCGGTCGAGGTGACGGTCGACACCCGCCGGCATGCCGGCGCCGGGCTACCGGCCGAGGAGGCGCGATGCGGGCGCCGGCCGTAACCTTTCGCGAACCGCCGGAACCCGCGGTGTCGCGCCGCGCGCTGGCCGGCTATCTGGCCATGGTGCTGGGCCTGTTCATGGCGGTCCTCGACATCCAGATCGTCGCCAGCTCGCTGCGCGAAATCCAAGCCGCGCTGTCGGCCAGCCTCGACGAAATAAGCTGGGTCCAGACCTCCTACCTGATCGCCGAGGTGATCATGATCCCGCTGTCCGGCTGGCTGGCGCGCCTGCTCTCGACCCGCTGGCTGTTCGTCGCCTCGGCGGGCGGTTTCACGCTCATGAGCCTGGCCAGCGCCACCGCCTGGAGCATCGGCTCGATGATCGTCTTCCGCGCCCTGCAGGGGTTCTTCGGCGGGGCGATGATCCCCACGGTGTTCGCCTCCACCTTCCGCATCTTTCCCGAAGGCAGACAGGCCGGGGCGACGGTCATGGCCGGGCTGGTGGCGACGATGGCCCCGACCCTGGGACCGACGCTGGGCGGCTGGATCACCCAGAGCTTTTCCTGGCACTGGCTGTTCCTGATCAACCTCGTTCCCGGCGCCATCGTGTGCCTGGCGGTCGCCCTGCTGGTCGATATCGACCGCCCCAGGCCGGAGCTGCTGCGCCGGATCGACCTTCTCGGGATCGTCTCGACGGCGATCTTTCTCGGCAGTCTCGAGTATGTGCTCGAGGAGGGGCCGGGAAAGGACTGGTTCGACTCGCGGCTGATCCTGGCCCTCACCGCGGTGACGGCTGTCAGTGCGCTGCTGTTTCTCTGGCGGGAGCTGCGCTGCGCGCATCCGGTGGTCGATCTCTGGGCCTTTCGCGACCGGAACTTCGCGATCGGCTGCCTGTTCAGCTTCGTCATCGGCGTCGGTCTCTACGGCTCGGTCTACCTGCTGCCGCTGTTCCTGAGTTCGGTGCGCGGCTACAACAGCCTGCAGATCGGCCTGATCATGATGGTCACCGGCGCCTTCCAGTTCCTCTCGGGGCCGATCGCCGGGCTGCTCGAGAAGCGCATCGACCGGCGGCTGATGCTGATGCTCGGCTTCGGCATGTTCGGCCTGGCCCTCTGGCTCAACGCTTTCATGACCGCCGAGGCGGGGTTCGCCGAGCTGTTCCTTCCTCAGGCGGTACGGGGCATGGCCATCATGCTCTGTTTCCTGCCGATCACCACCATTGCCCTGGGGCGGTTGCCGACCGAGGAGCTCAACAATGCCAGCGGGCTCTTCAATCTGACGCGCAATCTCGGCGGGGCGATCGGCCTGGCTTCCATCGATACGGTGTTCGACGCCCGCTACGACCTCCATTACGAGCGTCTGGCCGAGGCCGTCTCGGCGGCGCGGGCGGGCGTGGTCGACCGGCTGGCCGATCTGACCGCCCATCTCCAGACGATGCTGCCGGATGCGGCCCGCGCCCATGCGGCGGCGCTGTCGCTGCTGCGGGGATCGGCCCGACGCGAGGCGCTGGTGATGACCTACAACGATCTGTTCATGCTGGTGGCGGCGGTGTTCTTCCTGTCGCTGCTGCTGACACCGCTGCTGCGGAAGGTCGACCACGGCACCGCCGCGGAAAGGGAACGCGATCGCCCGGGCGCGAGCCGATGCCGTGCAGCCAGCGCCCCACCGGGCGGGTCGCATCGGCTACAGCCGCCGGTCTCCACGGCGCGCCACTCCGAGGGTGCGATCGATCCTGCGATGATCTTGGTGGAGCCGAGCGGAGTCGAACCGCCGACCTCCTGAATGCCATTCAGTGAAAGCGGCCTTTCGGCTATTTCCTTCTCTTTTCCGTGCATTGATTAACTATCTGCATAAAAAGGCAAACTTCATTCCTTGCGTTTCCCGTCCGTTTCTCGTATTTCCGATTCGGTGACGACAAGGTGACGACAAGCGCCGGATCAGAGGGTCCGGATGGCCGTGTCGTCACCGGCGGACGGACGGCGGGAGCGGACCATGCCGACCCTCAACAAGAGCTTCGCGGACAGGGCGCCGCGGGGCCGCCATTACGATACCAGGCTGCCCGGTTTCGGGCTCTACGTGGGCGCCACCAAGAAGAGCTGGTTCGTCGAGTACAGGGACGGCCACGGGCGAGGCTCGCGGGTGCGGCGCTTCACCTTTGCCGAGTACGGCAAGCCGGCCCAGGACGGCGCCACCTGGACGGCCGAGAAGGCCCGACGCGAGGCGATGCGGCTCTTGGGCGCCATCAAGTCGGGCAACGATCCTCTGGCCGAGCGGGAGGCGCGCAAGACGGAGCGCCGGCGCCGCAAACCGACCGTCGCCGAGATCGCCGAGGAATGGCTCGAACGCGACCAGGCCGACAACCGGGATCTGCCCGAGGTTCGCCGCATCGTCGAACGCTACATCCTGCCCGAGCTCGGGCATCTGCCGATCGGGGAAGTGCGCAAGGGCGATGTCCTGCGATTGGTAGAAGGGATCGCGGACAAGGCGCCGGTAATGGCCAACCGAACGCTTGCCCGGCTCCGACGGCTGTTCCGCTGGGCGCTGGCGCGGGAGCTGGTGACCAGCGACCCGACCGCCGGGCTCGAACCACCGGGCCGGGAGAAGACGCGCGACCGGGTGCTCGACGACGAAGAGCTCGCTGTTGTCTGGAGAGCCGCCGAGCGCACGGGATTTCCCTACGGCCACATCCTGCGGCTGCTGATCCTCACCGGCTGCCGGCGCGAAGAGATCGGCGCCCTGCGCTGGGCCGAGGTGCGCGATCTGGACGGCCCCGACCCGCGCATCGAGCTTTCCGGCGACCGCACCAAGACGGGCGAGCCGCGCATCGTGCCCTTGCCCGCGCCCGCAGTGGCCATCCTGCGGGACTGCCCGCGCTTCTCGGGCTCGTACCTGTTCGGCATTGGCGGCCGCGGGCCGTTCAAGGGCTGGTCGAAGGCCAAGCGCAATCTCGACGCGCTGGCGACGGAGATCGCCCGAGAACCGCTCATCCCCTGGCGGGTCCACGATCTGCAGCGCACCACCGCGACCGGGCTGCAGAAGCTCGGCGTCCGGCTCGAAGTGACCGAGGCGGTGTTGGGCCATGTCGCCGGGTCACGCCGCGGCATCGTCGGCGTCTACCAGCGCCACAGGTACGAGCCCGAGAAGCGCCAGGCCCTCGACGCTTGGGCGCGGCATCTCGCCGGCATCCTGGAAGGTGGAATGCGGGGCGTTGTCCTGCCCTTCGTCCAGCGGTAGACCAGCCTCGGGCGCGGCTAGGTTGGCCACCGAACGCCGGAAGTCCGCACCGGCTGCCGCGCCCGTCTCTTCTGCGGACGCACCGGAGCGGACACCGGTATGCGCAGGCAAGGCGTTCTTCGCGAGCCACCCGATGACCCGTATACCGAAACCGTGGGCGTGTTCGCCCCGAGGTATGGCGTGGAATGGCGGCTCGAACGGTATCGCTACGCCTTTGCGATCCTCGCCTCGAAGAACGCGCCGGCATTCGAGGAAGCCTCCTACGCTCTCGTAGGGAAGATCATCGATTATCGCCAAGTGCTGAAGTGGTGGGCGCTTACCGAGGCCGATTACCGCCGCCTGGTCGAACGGAACATTGTATTCCTCAGAATGCCGCGCCCCGTGCTGCCACCGAAAGAGGAACTGTCGGCACAGGTGAGGAAACTGTGGCCGATCAGAACGCAAAGACGGCGGCTGCGGATTCCTTTCCGGCGCGGAGAATTCGTGATCCACCTGGCCGAATACAATATCGTCAGCATCGGATGGTCCCTTCTGAGCAAGAAACGATGCGATCCCTTCGCGGACATCGAAAGTGAGCTTGGGACGCTACGCCGCCGGTTCGCCAAAGCCGGTATCGACCTTGCCGCCATGAAGGGATTGGACAGCGCATCCGGGCAGATCGAGATGGCGGAGCTCGCGCTCGAATCGGCGAGGAAGACACACGCCCGAATCACCGATTGCGACGCAGCCGATGAACTCGTTCAGTCGGTGTGGTTGGTGACCCGGATTTTGACCCGCCTCGCCATGCAACTTGAGCTCGCCCCCTTAGAGGCGCTCCATAGGCACGCCGAACAGTTACGCCGCCGCGGCGGACGCATGAAGGCCAGGGGTGACCCCGATGCGCGCCTGGCGGAGATGGAGCGGCTGGTCGCCGGCGGGATGCCGGTTGCGGAGGCCGCCCGGCAGGTGGCCGCGCCGCTGGCGAACGACGAGACCGAACGACGAAGGCTCGCCGAGGCCAACAGGAAGCTATACCGGCGACGGCATCCCGATGCGCCCGTTGACAAGCGCGGGCGCAGAAAAAATTCGGACATCTGAGCAAGTCCGAATTTTCTTCTGTTAGATGGGTGGTCACCCGTTCCATTGCGGAGTGACCAACGATGAAACTCATCAATACCCGCGAGGCTGCGCAGATGCTGCGGCTTTCCCCGTCAACGCTGCACAAATGGCGCATCTACGGCCAGGGACCTGCGTTCGTCCGTGTTGGCTCGCGCGTCTTCTACGAGGCCGACGAACTCCGAAAATTCATCGAGGCCGGTCGGCGCCGCTCGACGAGTGACCGTAAATCCCCGCGAGTGGCGTGAGGGTGT
>CAYYZI010000193.1:0-5768 GCA_964475675.1 uncultured Geminicoccaceae bacterium | reverse complement strand
GACAGCCCCTCGGCTGGTACGTCTCCATGGATATCGGACCGCTCAACCAGATCGTCCATCTCTGGGGCTACGAGGATCTCGCCGACCGCGCCCGCCGCCGGGCGGCACTCCAGGCCGATCCGGCCTGGCAGGCCTTCATCGCCAAGGGTGCCGAAATGATCGTGCAGATGGAGAACAAGATCCTCCATCCGGCCCCGTTCATGGATCGGTGAGGCGGATGGCGCGCAGCGCCGAATCCGGGAGCATCGAGCCCCGAGAGCCGATGATCGAAGCCCGTCGCGGCGCGCTCGAAGCCTTTCTCGCCCAGGCGACGGGGGCCGAACGGGCCGAGATCGTCGAGGCGGTGCGGCTGGGCGGTGGTGCCATTCAGGAAAACTGGGCGCTCGAGCTTCGTTTCGTCGGCGGCCGGCTGGCCGGTAGCTGCCGACTGGTGCTGCGGACCGACGCCCCCTCGCGGATCGCGCCGAGCCATGGCCGCATCGAGGAATTCCGGATCCTCGAGGTGGCCTGGCGGGCGGGTGTGAAGGTGCCCGAGCCGATCGTCTGCTGCACCGACCCCGGGCTGATCGGCCGGCCCTTCTACGTGATGCGGCATGTCGCCGGCGAAGCCCGGGGAATCCGGATCGTGCGCGATCCGCTGGTGCGCGAGCGCAGCGATCTGCTGCTGGCCGAACTCGCCCGGCAGCTCGCCCTGATTCACACCATCCGTCCGCCACGCCCGGAGCTCGATTTCCTGTCGGTCCCCGAAGAGGCGGCACCGCGGCGGATCCGCGAATATCGCGCCTATCTCGATTCGATCGATGCCGCCGAGCCGGTGCTCGAATACGCGCTGCGGTGTCTCGAGCGGAACGCTCCGGAAAGTTCGGAAATCGTGCTGACCCACACCGATTTCCGCACCGGCAACTTCCTGGTCGAGCAGGGGCGGCTGGCCGCCATTCTGGATTGGGAGTTCGCGAGCTGGTCGGACCCGGTCGAGGATCTGGGCTGGTTCTGCGCCCGCTGCTGGCGCTTCGGTGCGATCGAACGCGAGGCCGGCGGCATCGGCGGCAGGGAGGCCGTCCTGCGGGCCTACGAGGAAGCCAGCGGCCGCCATGTCGATCCTGCCCGTCTGCTCTACTGGGAGACCATGGCCACGCTGCGCTGGGCGGTGATCGCCCTGCTCCAGGCGGAACGCCACCGCTCGGGCGCCGAGCCCTCGCTGGAACTGGCCCTCACCGCCCATCTCCTGCCCGGTCTCGAGCAGGACCTTCTGGAATATCTGGCGGCGCTGGAGGCAACATGAACGAGCGCCGGGAGATCGCCGCTCTGCTCCTGGCCGCGCGCGGTGAGCTGCGCCAGCGGCTGATGCCCGGGCTCGCCGGCGAGGATCGCTATCTGGCGGCGATGATCGCCAACTGCATGGCGATCGCCGCCCGGGTGCTGGAGCGCGGCGAGGAGACGGCGGAAATGGAACGCCGGGCGCTGGCCGCCCTCTACGACCCCGACGCCGGCGAGCTGTCGCTGGAGGCGCTGCGCTCGCGTCTCGCGCGCGACATCCGCGCCGGCGCCTTCGACGGGCCGCGCGAGGCCGAACTGCGGGCCGCGCTGGAGGCGCGCGTGCGGGCGAGGCTGGCGATCAGCGACCCCTCGCGCCTCTGACCGGGGGTGCCGCCGGCCGACTGGCCGTGGCCGTCTGCCGTCCTAGATGACCGCCCGAACCACGGGTGGAGCGATGCGCGCAGAGACGGATTTCGATCGCCTTTCCATCTGGCGGCAGGAGCGCGTGGCCCAGGCCCTGTCCTGGTATCATGAGGTGGCGGCCGACCGGCAGCCGGCCAAGTTTCGGATCGCCGCCACCATTCCCGCCGGCATCGATCCCGGGACGGCAGATCGGGAGGCGCTGCAGCAGGCGCTGGAGCGGGCGACACCGCGTTTTCTCGCGCGCTGGCAGGCGATCCGCGAGGGCCGGGAAAGGCTCGGCTCGCGCGCCTCTCCCAACCTCGTCGATCTCTGCCATGCGCTGGCTCTGCGCATGCTGGAGCATTGCACCTTCTGTCGCTGGGAGTGCGGCGTCGATCGCACCCGCCCCGGCCGGCAGGGGGCCTGCCGGCTGGCGGCGGAGAGCCGGGTCGCCTGTGCCTTTCCCCACCTCGGCGAGGAGCTGGTGTTTCGGGGCCTGCGGGGCTCGGGCACGATCTTCTTCACCTCCTGCAACATGCGCTGCGCCTTCTGCCAGAATGGCGACATCAGTACCGACCGCGACAATGGCCGCCCGGCCGATGCGCGCGACATCGCGGCGATGGCCTGGCTGCTGCGGCGGCAGGGCTGCCACAACATCAACCTCGTCGGCGGCGAACCGGCCATCCATCTGCATCGCATCCTCGGCGCGATCGCCCTTCTGGCCGGGGGTTTCGTGCCGGATGCCGAGAGGTGCCGTCGGCTGCAGCGGGAGACCCTCGGATACGGGGCAGAGCCACCGGCCGAGCCGGTCGGCCTGTTCGAGGGCGGCTTCAATGCACCCATCCTCTGGAACAGCAACATGTTCCTCACCGAACCGGTGATGCGCATGCTGCGTCTGCTGGTCGATGTCTGGCTGCCCGATTTCAAGTTCGGCCCCGGACGCTGTGCGATCAGGCTGGCGCGGACGCCGCGCTATTTCGAGACGGTCACCGGCTGCCTCGAACTCCTCGCGGAGTGGGAGGAGGATGTGCTGGTCCGGCATCTGGTGATGCCGAACCATGTCGATTGCTGCACCAGGCCGGTTCTCGAATGGCTGGCCCGGCAGCTGCCGGCAGCGCCGGTCAACATCATGGACCAGTATCACCCCGACATGTTCGCCGAGCCCGGCAGCCCGCACTTTCTCGAGCGCTACCGTGAGATCGCGCGCCGGCCTTCGGCGCGGGAACTCGATGCGGCCTACGCTCTCGCCCAGCGGCTGGGGCTGTGCTTCGCCGAGGTCACCTTCGAAAGGCGCAGCTCCTGGATGTAGCCGGCAGTGTCAGTCGAAGGTCCAGAGTGCCGCGGTGGCGCCGTCGAGCTGCACCAGGCCGTACTCGACGCGTGCCAGGGCCTGCTGCCGCGCCTCGCCGTCGGGCGCCTTTCGCGCGCGTGCCAGGGCGCCGGCGAGCCGGTCGAGCTCGCCCTTCATGATGAACAGGATCTGCGCGAGGCGAGGGTCGCCCAGCTCCCGCACTGCGGCATCGAGGGCGATCAAGCGACGGCGCAGGGCGCGGATGGTGGTGGCCATGGTCGTCATGGCAGCCTCGGCACTGCCATCGGCAATGCCCAGCAATGCCGCCGGCGCGTTTGCGCCGCCATCCTCCGGCGGCGCGGCGCGCACCGTCTCGAGCTGCGCGAGCGCACCGCCCACATCGCGCTCCAGCGCCTGCAGCAGGCGTGCCGGTACCGGGGGTGCGCCTCGTGCGGAAGCCGCCAGCAGCAGCAGGAAGATGGCCGCGGCGGCCATGATCGGGCGAAGCGTATCTCGCATCGGCACCAGCCAGGGGCGAAAGGGGCGATGCCGCCAATCTGCCAGACCGGTCTTAAGGTCCGGTTAACGCCGGTCGCGGTCAGCCGCCGCGGCCCCGCGAGAGGCTGCGGCGCGCGGAGATTCTTCCTCGGTGCATCGCTTGACGCGACCGGGGCTTTGCGCGAGATAAGCCTCACCCTCGTGGCGGGCGTAGCTCAGTCGGTTAGAGCACCAGGTTGTGGTCCTGGGGGTCGTGGGTTCGAATCCCATCGCTCGCCCCACCCGCCCCGGAGTGGCCTGCTCCGGCTGACGCGGGCGCTCTCCTACTTGATGATGAAGGTGCCGGTCAGGCCCTGGGCCTCGAGACCCGCGCAGGCCCATTCGTACCTTCCCGGCCGCACCGGTACGAAGGTCAGTTCGAATTCGCCCTCGTCATCGAGCTCGACCGCCGAGATGGTCGCCACCTTGAACTCGACATCGCCGGCCTCGAGCTGGCGGATCCAGACATTGTCGAGGAAATCCCGCATCACCAGCTCGCATTCCACCAGCCCGGTGGCGATGACCTTGAGCTTGTAGCCCTTGCCGGTTTCCAAATTGTAGGATTTGGGCTCCATGCCGTAGCCGTCCTCGCCGATGCCGATCTGCAGCGGCGGCAGGCGCTCGGCACGCTTACCGAGATAGCCGGCGGCATCGGCCCGACCGGCGACGGCCACGAAGGCGACTGCCAGACAGAGTGCTCCCAGGCGCATGACATTGTCTCCCTGACGTTGGTTGGGGGTGATGGCTAGAAGCTGCAGGCGCTCATGGGCTCGTCCACGCCCAGCGTGTCGAGAGTGTTGCGCGCATGCAGGAACTGGGACAGCGGCGCATAGGCGATCACCGCGTCGCTGGTATGCAGCAGGATGGGCTGGCGCAGCTGGTGGTCCCAGGTTCGGAAGCTGGCCGGGGCGCCCTTGTAGACGTCGAGACGCGCATCGGGGGCCAGCAGTGCTTCCCGAACGGTGGTGAGATCCGCGCTTTTCGTGCGGGTGATGGCCTCCAGCAGGGAACGCACCGCCGTCCAGGCGGCCCAGTCGAAATCGCTCATCTTGCGCTTGCGCTTGACCTGGCGTTCGAAGCGCTGATTGAGCTGCGGCGAGCCGAAACGTTCGCTGGCCCAGTGCCAGGCGGAAGGCACCAGGCCCACCGAGCCCACCACCGGCCGCGGCAGATAGGCGTTGTAGGGAATGAAGCGGCCGAACTCGGTGCGGCTGTCGGCGACGAAGATGGCATCGTAATCGACCCCCGAGGTGAGCAGCCGGATGTTGTTCTGCTCGCGGGCACGGGGATCGTTGGTGGGCAGGAACTCACGCCGCTCGGCGAGCTTGCCGCCGAAGCGCTTGTGCGAGGCGATGAAGGTGTCGGCGAGGACCTTGTCCTCCTCGCGCGGGCCGACCAGCACCAGCACCTCGCGCCACTGCTTCTGGGCGAGGAACTGCGCCAGCCCGTCCATCAGCTGGTTGCGGCTGGGGATCACATGGAGCAGGTTGGCCTGGCATTTCTCGCCGCGAAGCTCGGGATCGGTGGCCGAGATGTTGAACAGCAGCACATCCCGGTCGCGGAGCCTGGCGGCGAACTCGGCGAGCGCCGGCCCCGGCAGATCGACCAGGAAAAAGCGCGTCTCCCGCTCTTCGTAGAGCTTGTCGAAGGCCGCCAGCAGCGCCTCCGGGTCCTTCTCCCGCACCACCTCGAGGGCGAACTTCATCTTCAGTGCCCGGCCGACGATGCGCGCATCGCGCATCGCCGTCATCGCCCCGTCCACCGGATCGATGGCCGGGCGCAGCACGAGGTTGGCGTAGGTCTTGAGGCGGGCGTAACGCGGGTCCTTCTCCAGACCGAGATAGCCGAAGGTGACGGTCTGCTGGGCGGCGGCGAGCCCCGGTACCAGCAGCAGGAACAGCAGCAGGAGGATACGCATGGTCAATCGTCGATCAGCGCGATGTAGGGGATCTGCCCGACCGGCACCGACTTGACGTTGGTCAGCGTTTCCGTGTCGATGATCGAGACATCGTCGGAGAGGCCGTTGGTGACGTAAAGCTTCTTGCCGTCACGGGTCAGGGTCAGCCCCCAGCTGCGGTTGCCGGTGAGGATGTATTTCTTGATCTCGCGGGTGGCGACATCGACCACCGCCACATGGTTGGCCCGTCCCAGAGCCACGTAGGCCGTCTTTCCGTCCGGGGTGATCAGCACGTCCACCGGCGTCACCTGCTCGGGGCGGAAGCCGCGCCGAATGCCGCCTCCCACGAACAGAGGTAACCGGACATGCTCACGAATCAGGGAG
>CAYYZI010000192.1:0-5828 GCA_964475675.1 uncultured Geminicoccaceae bacterium | reverse complement strand
AGCCATTTCCAGCGCAGGCCATTACCGTGCCGGCCTGGCCATGGCCGGGGTTCTGGCCTGCATGCTGTTCGCCGCCGTTTCCGGCTCCTCGCCGGCGACCGTGGTGGCGATCGGCTCGATCGCCATCGCCGGCATGGTGCGCGCCGGCTACACCCTCGATTTCGCCGCCGGCGTGATCGCCAATGCCGGCACCCTGGGCATCCTCATTCCGCCCTCGATCGTGATGGTGGTCTATGCCGCGGCTACCGACCAATCGGTCGGCCGGCTGTTCATGGCCGGCATCATCCCCGGGGTGGTGGCCGGTCTGCTGCTGATGAGCGGGATCTATCTGCGCGCCCGCCATCTCGACCTGCCGCGGCTGCCCAAGACCGGCTGGCTGCAATGGCTCGAGAACCTGGGCGACTCCATCTGGGGGCTGCTGCTGATCTTCATCATCATGGGCGGCATCTATGGCGGCATCTTCACCCCCACCGAGGCGGCCGCCGTCTCCTCGGTCTATGCCTTCCTGATCGCCTGTTTCGTCTATCGCGACATGGGACCGCTGCGGGACCGCGAACCGGCGCCGACCACCCACGGCATCGCTCTGGTGCTGCTGGTCGGCGGTCTCGTCTTCGGCTTCGGCATGGCCAGCGGCGCCTTCGACGTGGGGCGCGCCTCGATCGGCCTCGTCCTGCTGGCGGCGATGGCCGCGCTCTATCTGCTGCTGGCGCCGACACGGGGCGTGAAGAAGCCGCATCTGGCCCTGCTGCGCTCGATCATTGAGCTGGTGGTCTACATGCCGGCCGCCTTTTTCCATCGCGACACCCGCCATGTGATGCTGGAGGCGGGGCGCACCACCATCATGCTGCTGTTCATCATCGCCAACGCGATGCTGTTCGCCCATGTGCTGACCACCGAGCGCATTCCCCATACCATCACCCAGTGGATCGTCGGCAGCGGCTTCGAATGGTGGTCCTATCTGATCATCGTCAACATCCTGCTGCTGATCGCCGGCAACTTCATGGAGCCCTCGGCGATCCTGCTGATCATGGCGCCGATCCTGTTCCCGATCGCGGTCCAGCTCGGCATCGACCCGATCCATCTGGGCATCATCATGGTGGTCAACATGGAGATCGGGATGATCACGCCGCCGGTGGGGCTCAATCTGTTCGTCACCTCGGGCATCACCGGCATGCCGGTGCTGCGGGTGGTGCGCGCCTCCCTGCCCTGGCTGGCCATCCTGCTGTTCTTCCTGATGCTGGTGACCTACATTCCGATCCTTTCGACCTTCATCCCCGATCTCGCCTACGGGCCGCTGACGCCGTAGGACGGGCGATCACCTTTCGGCGCCGGCGCGGGGCCGCTAGAATCCGGCGCAACCGCCCTTTTCTCCGGCCGGATCGGACCGCCGATGCCCGACATGTCCTATCTGCTCCAGCTCGTGGTGGTGCTGGCCACCGCGCTGCTGCTCGTGCTGGGCTCGGTGCGGCTGGGCCTCGGCGTGGTGGTCGGCTATCTGCTGGCCGGCGTGCTGCTCGGCCCGCAGGGGCTGGGGGTGATCGAGGAGAGCGCGCTGGTTCACGCCTTCGGCGAGTTCGGCGTGGTCTTTCTGCTGTTCGCCATCGGTCTCGAGCTGCCGCTGGCGCGATTGCGGACGATCGGCCTCAGGAGCTTCGTCCTGGGCGGTCTGCAGATCGCGGTCACCGCTGCGGTCATCGCCGGCACGGCGCTGCTG
This sequence comes from uncultured Geminicoccaceae bacterium, assembly GCA_964475675.1. GTDB lineage: Bacteria > Pseudomonadota > Alphaproteobacteria > Geminicoccales > Geminicoccaceae > JALSRW01. The sequence goes on along the minus strand of CAYYZI010000192.1, from coordinate 4,114 downwards.
CTGGGTGCGCCGCCGCGCCTCGCGGTGGTCATCGGCCTCGCCCTCGCGCTCTCCTCGACCGCCGTCGTCCTGCGTCTGCTGAGCGAGCAGGACGGGCTGCGCACCCGCTTCGGCCGCAGCGCCTTCGCCATCCTGATGGTCCAGGACGTGGCGGTCGGCCCGCTGCTGATCACCGTCTTCGCACTCGGCAGCGGCTCGAGCCCGGTCACCGAAATCGGCTTCACCCTGCTCAAGAGCATCCTGTTCGTGGTGCCGCTGCTGCTGGGGGGCCGGCGGGTGCTGGAATGGCTCTACCGCCGCGTTTCCATGTTCGCCCAGCCGGAGCTTCTGGTCGCCCTCAGTCTCCTGGTCGCGGTCGGTTTCGCCTATGCGACGGCGCTCGCCGGTCTGTCCCTGGCCTTCGGCGGTTTCCTCGCCGGCATGCTGCTCGCCGACAGCTCCTACCGCCACCAGGTCGCCGCCGATATCGGCTCGTTCCGGGGGCTGCTGGTCGGTCTGTTCTTCCTGACCGTCGGCCTCGGCCTCGAAATCTGGCGGCCACTGCCGGAATGGGGCGAAGTGCTGCTGATCGCGCTCGCCCTGCTGCTGGTCAAGGGGGCGATCATCACCCTCCTGATGCTGGCCGGCGGGCTCGGTCGGCAGCTCGCCTGGCGGGTCGGGTTGCTGCTCGCCCAGGGCGGCGAATTCGCCTTCGTGCTGTTCGCCGCGGCCGCCACCTTTCCGGCCCTCGCCCATCCGGTACTCGGCGAGCTGGGCCTCGCGGTGGCGCTGAGCATGGCGGCGACACCGCTGCTCGTGCGGCTGAGCGGGGCATCGGTAACGCCGCGCTCGGCAGCCGCCGTGCCGCATGCCGACGATGTGCGCGATGCCGGTCCCGAAGCGACCGGGCATGTGGTCGTCGCCGGCGCCGGGCCGGCCGGACAGCGGGTGGCGGCGGCGCTCGGCGAGGCCGGCATCACGGTGATCGGGCTGGACAGTTCGGTGGAGCGCATCGCCCGGGCGCGACGGCGCGGCCTGCCCTTCTTCTTCGGCGATGTCACCCGCCCCGACATTCTCGAGGATGTGCATGTGGAGCGGGCCCGGGCCATGGTTCTGGCCCTCGAGGATCAGCGCTGCATGTGTCAGGCGGTGGGCCTGCTGCGCTATCTGTTCCCCGATCTGCCGCTTCTGGTGCGGGTGGTCGAAGAGGAGGACTGCGAGACCTTCCGCGAGCTGGGCGTCACCCTGGTGGTGCCGGAGATCGTCGCCACCGGTCGCGTGCTGGCCGATGCCACCCTGCGTCTGCTCGCCGACCGGCCGGTCAGGGAGCGGGAGGATGCGGAGGAGGTCAGCTAGCCCCTTCCGACAGCAGGCCGCGGATCACCGCCTGGGTCTCGTCGCTGTCCCATTCGGCGATGCCCAGGAGGCGCCCGGCCTCACGGCCCTGGCGATCGACCAGCAGGGTGGCGGGCAGGCCCGGCACCCTGAGCGCCCGGGTTGCCGCCATTTTCGGATCCCGGTAGACATGCAGCCGCTGGACGCCGATTTCCTCGAGGAAGGCGCGAACCCGCTCCGGTCCGCCACGGTCCACCGACAGGGCCAGGACGATCACCGGCTGGTCGGCGAAGATCGCCTGCAGATTGTCGAGGGTCGGCATCTCCTCGCGACAGGGCGTGCACCAGGTGGCCCAGATGTTGAGGACCACCACCTTGCCGCGAAAATCGGAGAGCTTCGCGGGCTTGCCCTCCATGTCCACGAACTGCAGCTCGGGCATGGGCGGGCGCATCTCGACGGGATTGACCTCGATGGCCTGTGCCATCCCCGCCGGAGCGGCCACCAGAAAGCCCAGGAGGGCGAGCAGACGAAAACCTCGTTCGATCATGACAGCACCGCGGTAGAGGGCATGAAGGACAACGGAGACAAGGCGGCGAAGGATCTGTGGGGCGGCCATTTCGCCAGTGGACCGGCGCCTCTGATGGAACAGATTAACGCCTCCATCGATTTCGACAAGCGCCTCTGGGCTCACGATATCGCGGGCTCCATCGCCCATGCCCGGATGCTGGCGGCCACCGGCATCATCAGCGAGGCCGAGCGCGACGCCATCATCGCCGGTCTGGAGCGCATCCGCGACAGCATCGGGAAGGGCGAGTTCCCCTTCTCCCGGGCGCTCGAGGACATCCATCTCAACATCGAAGCACGGCTCACCGAGATGATCGGCGAGCCCGGCCGCAAGCTGCACACCGCACGCTCGCGCAACGACCAGGTGGCGACCGATTTCCGCCTCTGGGTGCGCGATGCGGTGGATCGTGCGGATGCCCTCCTGCGCGCCCTGCAGGCAGTGCTGATCGACCGGGCGGAGGAGCATGCGGCCACCGTCATGCCCGGCTTCACCCATCTCCAGGCGGCCCAGCCGGTGACCTTCGGCCATCATCTGCTGGCCTATGTGGAGATGCTGGGGCGCGATCGCGCGCGTCTCGCCGATGCCCGGCGGCGCATGAACGAATGCCCGCTGGGGGCGGCGGCGCTGGCCGGGACCAGCTTTCCCATCGACCGCGAGATGACCGCCCATGAGCTCGGCTTCGACCGGCCGGCGGCCAATTCCATCGACGCCGTGTCGGACCGCGATTTCGCTCTCGACTATCTGGCCTCGGCGGCGATCTGCGCCGTCCATCTCTCGCGCTTCGCCGAGGAGCTGGTACTGTGGTCGACACCCCAGTTCGGTTTCGTGCGCATGGCCGAGGCCTTCACCTCCGGCAGCTCGATCATGCCGCAGAAGCGCAATCCCGACGCCGCCGAGCTGGTGCGCGCGAAAAGCGGCCGGGTGATCGGCCATCTCAACGGGCTGCTGGTGGTCCTCAAGGGACTGCCGCTCGCCTACAGCAAGGACATGCAGGAGGACAAGGAAGGGGTGTTCGATACCGCCGACACCCTGGAGCTGTGCCTGGCGGCGATGGCCGAGATGGTGCGCGGCATGACCGTCTTTCCCGAGCGCATGCGGGAGGCGGCCGGGGTCGGCTACACCACCGCCACCGATCTCGCCGACTGGCTGGTGCGCGAGAAAGGGGTGCCGTTTCGCGATGCCCATGCCATCGCCGCCAGGGCCGTGGCGCTGGCCGAGAGCCACGGTTGCGGGCTCGAGGATCTCGGGCTCGAGGAGCTTCGGGCGATCGATCCCCGCCTCGAGGAAGGCGCGCTCGAAGTGCTGTCGGTGGAAAGCTCGGTGGCCAGCCGGAAAAGCCTCGGCGGCACCGCGCCCGAGCGGGTCCGGGAAGCGATCGCCGCGGCCAGGAAGCGCTTTCTCTAGGGCGGCTTTAGGGGGCGTGCCGGCGCGCTCCCCGGCCGTTTGCGGGTCGGATCCGGCGTGCTAGGCAGGAGCCGGCAGTCGGGCGGCACGAGGGGCGAAGATGGCGACGGAAGACCGGCAGCGGGTGACCCCGCTCTTCGAGGCGACGCAGATCGCGGAGCGCGTGGAGGAACTCGCGCGGGCCATCGCCGCCGAGCTGCCGGCGGAGTTCGCGCTGGTCGGCCTCCTCAAGGGCAGTTTCATGTTCGTCGCCGATCTGGTGCGTGCCCTCGACCGCATGGGCTGCCGCCCGAGCGTCGAGTTCATGCATGTATCGAGCTACGGCCTCGGCAAGGAGAGCAGCGGCACGGTGCAGGTGCTGGGTGAATTGCCGGGCTCGGTGCGCGGTCGGCCGGTGCTGCTGGCGGACGACATCCAGGATACCGGACGGACCCTCTCCTTCACCCGCGATCTCCTGCTCGAACACGGCGCCGCGCGGATCTGGACCTGCACGCTTCTGGACAAGCCCTCGCGCCGGCAGGTGGACATCGAGCCCGATTTCGTCGGCTTCGTCATTCCCGATGTGTTCGTGGTCGGCTACGGCATCGATTTCGCCGAGCGCTACCGTCACCTGCCCTATATCGGCCGGGTGGAATAGGCCCGTCCCCCGCTTCGCGCGCGTCACGAAGACGCGACCCACCCGCCATCCGTTCTCGCCGTGCCGTGACAGGCCAGGCTCCTTCGAGCTGCCCGGCACCGATACTTCGATAAGGCTGGGAGGCTACGTCAAGGCCGCTCTCGTCCACGATATCGGCGCCGATACCGGCGACAGCTTCGCAGCCAGCGCCATTC
>CAYYZI010000191.1:0-5840 GCA_964475675.1 uncultured Geminicoccaceae bacterium | reverse complement strand
GGTCGATCCGTTGGGATTGTCGAGATAGCGGAAGGCGATCCGGTCCTCGTCCTCGAGCCGGGCGAGCTCGGCCGGTTCCACGACATAGTTGCCGTCGTGATGGGCCACCGGCAGGGCGATCTGCTGCCCCGGACGATAGTCGCCGGTGAAGGGCGAGGCGCTGGTGGCGACCTCGATGGGCACCGGCCGGCAGACGAAGGAGAGGCGCATGTTGCGCACCAGGGCACCGGGCAGCAGGCCGGCCTCGGTCAGAATCTGGAAGCCGTTGCAGATGCCGAGAACGGCCACGCCGCGGCGGGCGAGGCGGGCGATCTCGGTCATGATCGGCGAGCGCGCGGCGATCGCTCCGCAGCGCAGATAGTCGCCATAGGAAAAGCCGCCGGGCAGGCCCACCAGATCCAGTGGCGGCAGCTCGGTTTCGGCGTGCCACAGGCTCTTCACCGGGCGGCCGAACACCGCTTCCATGGCGACCCGCAGATCGCGGTCGCAGTTCGAACCCGGAAAGGTGACGACCGCGGCCCGCATCACTGCTCGGCGATGGTCACGCTGTAGGTCTCGATCACCGGATTGGCGAGCAGCTTCTCGCTCATCCGCCGCACCTCGGCCTCCGCCGCCGCGGGATCGGTGGTCTCCAGCTCGAGTTCGATGATCCGCGTGCGGGCGACGCCGCGCACCCCTTCGAAGCCGAGATTGGCCAGCGCCTTCTCGATCGCCCGGGCCTCGGGATCGAGCACCCCGGGGCGGAAACGGATGGCCACCCGGGCCTTCACTGCAGGGTCTCCGGCCCCTTGAGATCGCGCGGTCCGGCCTCCGGCAGGATGCCGAGGCGACGGGCGATCTCCTGATACCCCTCCTCGACATTGCCGAGATCGCGGCGGAAGCGGTCCTTGTCGTAGCGCTCGCTGGTGCGGGCGTCCCACAGCCGGCAGTTGTCGGGACTGATCTCGTCGGCGAGGACGATGCGCATTTCCTCGTCCTCCCACAGCCGGCCGAATTCCACCTTGAAGTCGATCAGCTTGAGCCCGACGCCGATGAACAGCCCGGCCAGGAAATCGTTGATCCTGAGCGCCAGGTTCATGATCTCGTCGAGCTCGGCATAGGTGGCCCAGCCGAAGGCGGTGATGTGCTCCTCGGTCACCAGCGGGTCCCCGAGCTCGTCCGACTTGTAGTAGTATTCGACGATCGACCGCGGCAGCAGGGTGCCTTCCTCGATGCGGAAGCGTTCGGCCAGCGAGCCCGCGGCGTAGTTGCGCACCACCACCTCGACGGGGATGATCTCGACCTCGCGCACCAGCTGCTCGCGCATGTTCAGGCGGCGGATGAAATGGGTGGGAATGCCGATCTCGCCGAGGCGCAGCATCAGGTATTCGGAGATCCGATTGTTGAGAACCCCCTTGCCGGTGATGATCGCATGCTTTTTCTTGTTGAAGGCGGTCGCGTCGTCCTTGAAATACTGGATCAGCGTTCCCGGCTCCGGTCCCTCGAACAGGACCTTGGCCTTGCCCTCGTAAACGCGCCTTCGCCGGGCCATGTCGGTTCTTGCTCCAAGCCATGAGGAAAGGGGGCGGTGCCGCCGCGGACCGCCCGCCTGCCTGCGCGTATATAGAGCAGCTCACCGGCCGATACAACGCGAGCCGGCGGCCGCCTCGCGGGCCGCTCAGCGCTCCCTGCCGAGGGCGGCGATGCCGGTCCGCCGGAAGGCGTTGGTGATCGGATAGCGGCGGTCGCGCCCGAAGGCGCGACGGGTGATCTTGACCCCGGGCGGGGCCTGACGGCGCTTGTATTCGGCGAGATCGAGCATGGTCGAGACCCGCCGCACGGTATCGGGATCGAAGCCGCGGCGCACCAGATCGACCGGTGACAGATCCTCCTCGATCAGCCCCTTGAGGATCTCGTCGAGCAGCGCATAGCGCGGCAGCGAATCCTCGTCCTTCTGGTTCTCCCGGAGCTCGGCCGAGGGCGGCTTCTCGATCACCCGCTCGGGGATCACCTCGCCCGGCGGCCCGAGGCAGCCGGGCGGACGGCTGGCGTTGCGCCAGCGCGCCAGCGCGAAGACGGTGGTCTTGTAGACGTCCTTGAGCACCGAAAAGCCACCGCACATGTCGCCATAGAGGGTGGCGTAGCCCACCGACATCTCGGACTTGTTGCCGGTGGTCAGCAGCATCGGCCGGAACTTGTTGGACACCGCCATCAGCACCACGGCGCGGGCGCGCGCCTGGATGTTCTCCTCGGTGGTGTCGGGCGGCAGAGCGTCGAACAGCGGCGCGAGCATCTCCAGAAAGGCGGAATAGGCGGGCTCGATCGAAATCTCGTCGAGCCGGATGCCGAGGCGACGGGCGACCTCGGCGGCGTCCTCGAGGCTGGTTTTCGAGGTGTAGCGCGAGGGCATCATCAGCGCCCGTACCCGGTCGGCACCGAGTGCATCCACCGCCACCGCCGCCGACAGGGCCGAATCGATGCCGCCGGAAAGACCCAGTACCACCCCCGGAAAGCCGTTCTTGTCGACATAGTCGCGCAGGCCCAGGACCATCGCCCGGTAGATCTGCTCGCAATGTTCGGGGGGCCGGTGGAGTTCGGCATCTCCCTCGGGCCGCCAGCATTCGCTCTCCTCGTCACGGACGATGCGCAGCAGCAGCAGATGCTCCTCGAAGAAGCGGGCCTGGGCACGCAGCCGGCGGCCGGAATCGAGCAGGAAGGAACCGCCGTCGAACACCAGCTCGTCCTGACCGCCCACCTGGTTGACATAGGCGAGCGGCAGGCCGGTCTCGGTGACCCGGGCGACCGCCCGCTGGATGCGCACATCGTGCTTGTCGAGCTCGAAGGGCGAACCGTTGATGACCAGCAGGAACTCGGCGGCGGTCTCCTCGAGGCCCTCGGCCACATCCTCCACCCACATGTCCTCGCAGATCATCACCCCGAGGCGGATGGCGCCGCCCCCGTCGAGCGGCAGGCGCACCGGGCCGGGGATCGGGCCGGCCTCGAACACCCGCAGCTCGTCGAACACGCCGTAATTGGGCAGGGCATGCTTGTCGATGCGCGCCAGGATGCGGCCGCCGTCCAGCACCACCGCGCTGTTGGTGGGCTTGGCCGCACCCGGCTCGCGCCAAGGAGTGCCCAGCACTACCGCCGGGCCGCCATCAGCGGTCTCCGCGGCGAAGGCCTCGACCAGCTCGCGCGCATAGTCGGTGAGCGCATGCTTGAGCACCAGATCCTCGGGCGGATAGCCGCACAGCGCCAGCTCGGGAAAGGCCACCAGCCGGGCTCCGGCCTCGGCGGCGCGCCGGCGCCACAGCCGCATCTTCTCGAGATTGCCGTCGAGATCGCCGACCAGGGTGTCGATCTGGGCGAGGGCTATCGTCAATTCGGCGGTCACGGGCACTTTCCTTCGACCGGAGCGGCGCTACAAGGGGGCCGGGAAGACGGCCTCGACTTTAGGCGTTTTTCGCGGGGCGGCAATTGCCGGCAGGAGCGGAGGAGCGACAGCGGTTGGACAGGTTGCAGGCGATCGAGGCCTTTCTGGCGGTGGCCGAACGCGGCAGCTTCTCGGCCGCGGCGCGGGCACTCGGGACCACCAAATCGACGGTCAGCAAGCGGGTCCGGCTCCTCGAAGAACGGCTCGGGGTCAGGTTGCTGCACCGTACCACCCGCAAGCTGGCGCTGACCGGTCTCGGCGAAGTGTACCGGGAGAACTGCCGGCGTCTGTTGGCCGAGCTCGCCGATACCGAGGCCATGCTGCTGGCCCATGCCCGCAATCCGCGCGGGCGGCTCCGGGCCAGCGCACCGATGACCTTCGGTGTCCTCTATCTGGGCGGTTTCGTCGCCCGCTTTCTGGAGCGCTATCCCGAGGTGGCGCTGGATCTCACCCTCGATGATCGCTACGTCGATCTGGTGGGTGACGGCTACGATGTGGCGATCCGCATCGGCCGGCTCGAGGACAGCAGCCTGATGGCCCGTCGGCTGGGCACCGCCGCCTCCTGCTGCGTGGCCAGCCCGGTCTATCTCGAGCGCCACGGGCTGCCCGCCGACCCCCGCGATCTCGCCGCCCACAACTGTCTCCGCTATCTCTACCGGCGCCGGCCGGACGAATGGCGGTTCGAGCGGGAAGGGGAGGCGGTGACGGTGCGCATCCAGGGCACGCTCTCGGCCAACAATGGCGACATGCTGCGCGAGGCCGCCTGCGCCGGTCTCGGCGTCGCCCGGCTGCCGGCCTTCATGGTCGTCCGCGAACTGGAGGCGGGCCGGCTGCGGGTCCTGCTGCCGGACTGGAGCGGCGAGGAGGTGGGAATCTTCGCGGTCTATCCGCCCCATCGCCAGACCAGCCCCGTCCTGCGCGCCTTCATCGACGCCTTGGTCGCCCATTTCCGGGACACCGGCGGCAACGGCTGGCGCACGGAGCCCGGCCGATGAAGGCGGTGGTGATCGGCGCCGGTATCGTCGGCACTTCCTGTGCCTGGTTCCTGGCCCGGGACGGTCACGAGGTGACCCTTCTCGATCCCCGCGAACCGGGCACCGGCACCTCCTTCGGCAATGCCGGTGTGCTGAGCGTGGAAAGCTGCCTGCCGCTGGCCCGGCCTTCGCTGCTGCTGTCGGTGCCGGCCATGCTGTTCGACCGCGATGCCCCGTTCCGGCTACGCTGGCGCTATCTGCCGCGTCTCCTGCCCTGGCTCCTGCGTTTCGTCCTCGCCGCCCGCCCCGGGCGGGCGCGGGAGCTGGGCGAGGCGCTGTTCGCCCTGGTCGGCCGTGCGGATGCGGCGCACGATCTGGTGATCGCCGAATGCGGCCTGGCCGGCCTCGTGCGCCCCACCGGCTGGCTCAAGGTGGCCCGCGATGCGCGCCGGTTCGAGGCGGCGATCGCCGAAGAGCGGGCGGCGCTCGATCGCTTCTCCCTGCCCTACCGCATTCTCGGGCGCGAGGAGCTCCTGGCCTTGGAGCCGGCCCTGACGCCGGATCTGCGCCGGGCGCTGTGGCTCACCGCCGACCGCCATGTGGCGAGCCCGCTCGCCTATACCCGCGGCGTCCTGCGTGCCTTCGAGGCCCGGGGCGGGCGCTGGCTGCAGGCGCGGGCGACCGGCTTCCTCGGGCGCGGCGCCGAACTGGCCGGTGTCGTCACCGACCGGGGGGATCTGGAGGCCGATCTGGTGGTGCTCGCGGCCGGCGTCTTCTCCCGCGAGCTCGCCGCCGGGGCCGGCATCCGGGTGCCGCTCGAGGCGGAGCGCGGCTATCATCTCATGCTCGATGGGGAGAACTGCCCGCTGGCCCATCCGGTCTACGGCATCGAGGAAGGCTTTCTCCTCGCCCCCATCGAGAACCGCATCCGCCTCACCACCGGGGTCGAGCTGGCCAGCCCCACCGCACCCCCCGACTATTCCCGGCCGCGGCGGCTGGTGCCGAAGGCCCGCCGCCTGCTGCCCGGCCTTGCCGGCAGCATCGACAGCGAATGGCTCGGCCTGCGCCCGTCGCTGCCGGACGGGCTGCCCGTGCTGGGGCGGGCGCCGCGCATCGCCAACCTCTATCTGGCCTTCGGCCACCAGCATCTGGGCCTGACCCTGGGGCCGCTGAGCGGGCGCATCATCGCCGATCTGGTGGCCGGTCGCGATCCCGGTCTCGATCTCGCCCCCTACGCCGCCGACCGCCGCTTCTTCTGAAGGCGGCGCCCGGCCTCTCGTGCATGGCCGCCATGCGGGGGCGAGGATGGTCGCCGGCTGCCGGCGGGCCTATGCTGCCGGCATGGTGGCTGGCGGCAATTCGGGAAGAGGTCTGCAGCCGACCGCGGCGATCGCCCCTGCGCGGTGGCTCGCCGGGCCGAGCGGCCCGGTGCGCGGTGCCCTGTGGATGGTGGC